>CAMZLT010000189.1 GCA_947311745.1 uncultured Flavobacteriaceae bacterium
AAATTAGAAGTAATACTTAAAGAATATTCAAAACTACTATTTGATTTGCTAATAATGTTAGAGATGGAAATTAAACGCATGAGTGACGCTGAAATTAATGCATTGTAATAATTAGTATTGATTTTTTTGATGATTTAAATATTGCATTTTAACATTCTGTCGTTATTAAAAATATCCTGTTTTAAAATAGGGTTTTTAAAACCTTTTTCTTTTATAAGATTTAAGGTTTCTTTGCCTAAATACTGATTAATTTCAAAGTATAAATTACCATTTTTTGCTAGATGTTTTTTTGCGAAATCACTAATTTTGTCATAAAATATCAAAGCATTATCATCTTTAACAAATAATGCTAAGTGTGGCTCGTTATCTAGAACATTTTTTTGTATTTCTTGTTTTTCTAATTCTCGTACATACGGAGGATTGCTAACAATCACATCAAATTTTTGGTTTAAATTTTTTAAGGTTAATATATCTTTATTTAAAAAAGTAAGGCTTACTTCATTTTTTATAGCATTGTATTTTGCAATTTCTAAAGCATTTTCCGAAATATCTAAAGAAAAAATAGTTGCATTTGGTAAGTTTTTAGCCAAACTAATAGCAATGCAACCAGAACCAGTTCCTATATCTAAAATGTTGATATTTTTACTGCTTTTCCAATCCTTTATAATCCACGATACTAATTCTTCCGTTTCTGGCCTCGGTATTAAAACATCTTTAGTTACTTTAAAATTTAGTCCATAAAACTCGGTATTTCCTACAATATATTGAATAGGTTTTTCTTGTTTTAATTGTTCTGTTGCTAATAAAAAACGGTTTAATTTAGGGTTTTTAATGATTTTATTTGGCTCTAATGCTATTTCAATTCTACTTAAATGTAAAATCTCCTCGGTTAGAATATTAAAAAAACTGGTAATTTCCTCTTTAGGATATAAATTATTTATTTGCGTTTGAAAATAGTATTTTAAAGATAGAATAGATTGCTCTAAATCTTTTAGCATCCACACATTGCAAGCGTAATGACAAGTGTTTCCTAGAGATTCTTTTAGAGGTTTAAAACCGTTTTTTGTATATAAGTCTATTGCATTTTTCATTTGCGGAAAAGTTTCTAAATAAAGTTTAGAATAGCCATTTTTTAAAGCAAACTCAATACATTTTTGCAGTAATCTAAAACCAATTTTATATCCTCTAGCCTTTGGTAAAAGATACATTTTTTGCAATTCGCAAATAGTACTTTCCGTGTTTGGAAGGATGCCAATTCCACAACCACCAACAATTTCATTATCTATGGTTGCAACAAAATAAACAGTTCTTTCTTTCTGAAAAGCTTCGTACATGGCATCGGTTTCCGTATCGTAATAAGCAGTTCCTTTTAGATTTGTTTCTAATTCAACTAAGGTAGATTTTATAATTTTAGAAATAATGGCATTATCCGATTTAATAATCTTTCGTATTTCTATTTGCTTGGTCATTTGTTTTCTTATTTTTGCAGTATAAAATTACTACTTATGTATCGATACTTGCTTATTTTTTTGCTATTTTTATCTTTTGGATGTACATTGTCTGAAAAACCGGAATTTATAAAGGTTAAAAATATAAAAATAGTAAGTGTAAATTCTAATAAAATTGAAGTTAAAACAGCTATTTTATTCAAAAATAAAAATAGTGTAGGAGGGATACTACAAGCAAAAGATATTCATGTTTTTATAGATAGTACGGATGTTGCAATTGTTAAAACAGAAGCTTTCAAAGTACCTAAAAAAGGCGAATTTGTTTTGCCTTTACTCGTGGAAATACCATATAAAAAAGTATTTAAAAATAGCAAACAAAATTTATTGGCAAATATTATGAATATGGTAACACGTAAAGAAATTTTGATGCGTTATACAGGGGAAATACGATATTCATTAGGTAAAATACATTATGACTATCCGTTAGATTATACACAAAAAGTTACCATAACTAAATAGATGCCTTTGGATAATAAATATATGTACCGTTGCTTGGAATTAGCAAAAAACGGATTAGGAACTACAGCTCCAAATCCTATGGTTGGAGCTGTTTTAGTGTATAATAATCGTATAATTGGCCAGGGGTATACTTCTCCGTTTGGTGGAAATCACGCTGAAGTAAATTGTATTAATTCTGTTAAAAATAAAGATTTACAATTTCTTTCTAAGGCCACTCTTTATGTTAGTTTGGAGCCTTGTTCGCATTTTGGAAAAACACCACCTTGTGCTAATTTAATTATTGAAAAAGGTATAAAAAATGTAGTAATTGGAGCTTTAGATTCTAATGTTTTAGTTAGTGGTAATGGTGTTAAATTTTTAGAAAAAAATGGCTGTAAGGTTACTATTGATGTTTTAAAAAGAGAATGCAAAGAGATAAATAAAAGATTTTTTACTTTTCACAATAAAAAAAGACCATATATTATTTTGAAATGGGCAGAATCTAAGGATGGTTTTATAGGAAAACTGAAAAAAGACAAAGCAGAACCGATTTGGATTTCAAATCCGTTATCACAACAATTAGTCCATAAATGGCGTTCAGAAGAACAAGCAATATTAGTAGGTACAAATACCGTAATAAGTGATAACCCAAGCTTAACAGTACGAAAAGTTACAGGTAAAAATCCAATTCGTATAATAATAGATAAAAATTTACGTATTCCTTTTAGTAGTACTGTTTTAGATGACACTATCCAAACAATTGTAGTAACAGAAAAACCCGCGAAAAACACCGAAAATATTTTTTATGAGCAGATTAATTTTCAAGAAAATGTAATTAAACAATTACTTGAAGTTTTGTGTAAATATCAAATACAAAGTGTACTTATCGAAGGGGGAAAGCAAACCTTACAAACTTTTATCGATACAAATTTATGGGATGAAGCACGTGTTTTTATTGGTAATTCAGTATTAGAATCAGGTGTTGAAGCTCCGATATTGAAAAATAAAAAATTAGAAAATAGTATTGCAATTAGTTCGGATATTTTAGACTACTATGTAAATAGTTCAAATACCAAAACAATTAAAAATTTACTTTTCGATTTTGGGGATGTTTTTATAAATTTAGATAAAACTGCAACTTTGCGAGAATTACATAAATTAGGTGCAACAGAAATTACACCAGAAATGGATGTGATGAATAAAAAATACGAAAAAGGTTTAGTAACTACCGATGAATTTGTTGCTTTTTATCAAACTATTTTTCCAAATACAACAGAACAAGCATTGAAAGAATCATGGAATGCCATTCTTTTAGATTTTCCAGAATACCGTCTGGAATTTTTAGAAAAATTAGCAAAAAAATATCCGATTTATTTGCTAAGTAATATTAATGATTTGCATTTAAGTTGGATTAAAAATAGTCTTGGAAAAAAGTTTTATAATCGGTTTTTGGCTTGTTTTAAAAAAGTATATTATTCCCATGAAATTAATTTGCGAAAACCAGATAATTCTATTTTTGAATACCTGCTTAATGATGCAAATATTGTAGCGTCGGAGACCGTTTTTGTAGATGATACACTAGAAAATATAGAAAAAGCAATTGAATTAGGTTTTAAAACTTGGTGTATTAATCCTATAACAGATGATATCGTTAACTTATCTTTAAAATTTGATTTATAATGATTTATATATTATTGAGTGTCTTAATAAATGCAGTACTATTTATCCTTTTTAAAGTATTTGATCGATTTAAAATTAATACCTTTCAAGCGATTGTTTTTAACTATTTTTTTGCATTATCCGTAGCTTTTTCACAATCCGAAACAAAAAATTCTCTAGTAGAAATAACAACAAAAAAATGGTTTTTAGGAGCTGTAATTTTAGGTTTTTTATTTATAACAATTTTTAATGTTTTAGCAAAAACTGCTCAGAAAATGGGGATTTCAGTCGTAGCAGTTGCAAGTAAAATGAGTGTGGTAATTCCTGTATTATTCGGAATTGTAATTTATAACGAAGCTCTTGGTTGGTATAAAATGATCGGAATAATTTTAGCATTACTTGCGGTTTATTTAACTTCAATAAAGGAAAAAACAACCGTAAATAAAAAATTAATATACTTACCAATTATCCTGTTTTTAGGTTCAGGAATTTTAGATACCTTATTAAAATATGTAGAGAAAAATTTCGTTTTAGAAACAGAATTAGGAAGTTATACAGGGACCATATTTTTAACCGCAGCTACATTAGGAAGCTTAGCTTTGTTGTATGCAGTAATAACTAAAAAAACAAAAATTTCAATTAAAAATATAGTAGCAGGATTGGCTTTAGGTATTCCAAACTATTATTCTATTTATTTTCTTTTACGGGCTTTGCAGACAGTAGGTAAAACGGATAGTTCAAAGGTTTTTACTTTAAATAATATAGGTATAGTGTTGTTTTCTACTATTTTAGGATTTTTATTGTTTTACGAAAAATTTTCTCTAAAAAATAAAATTGGTATTTTATTAGCAATTATTTCCATAGCTTTGATAACTTTGGCAAATTAATGGACGTAATTAACGATACATATAAAACAATCGAGAAACCATTTGTAAGTGATGTTTATAAAGTAAAAGGGAGTAAATTTATTGGATATGCTTTTCCTATTACAGATGAAAACGATATTCAAAAAGCAATAAAACAAACCAAAGACGAACATTATAAAGCAAGACATTGGTGTTATGCTTGGCAATTAGGTACAGAAAAAGACGTGAAATTTCGTGCAAATGATGATGGAGAACCTAGTAATAGTGCAGGGCAACCAATTTACGGACAAATACAATCTTTTGGTATTACCAATGTTTTACTAGTTGTAGTTCGTTATTTTGGAGGAACAAAACTTGGTGTTGGAGGTTTGGTTAGTGCGTATAAAACAAGTGCAAAAATGGTTTTAGAGGAAGCCGAAATTCTAACTAAAACCAATAATGAAATATTTAAAATTTCCTTTGAATACAAAGATATGGACCGTGTGCTTCGTGTGCTTAAAGATACGAATGCTTCTGTTTTAGATAGAGAAATGCAAATGAATTGTGAATTTAAAGTAGCTATTCGTAAAAAAAACGCAGAAACTTTAAGAAATAATTTAGAAAAATTACGAGTTATTCAATTTTTGAAGTAGTATATTTGCAAATAACAACTAATTTTTCTAAACTAATATAATGAAATTCAAACTATTTTTCGTACTAATATTTGCAATATTTCTACACATATCTGCCCAAAATAATGAAATTTATAGCAAGGCAAAGATTTTTATAAAGGATAAAACCGATATTGAAAAACTTTTAAAAAACGGAATTGCCGTAGATCATGGTATGCATAAAAAAAATGTATATGTAGAATCTGTTTTTTCGCAAAAAGAGTTAAGTAGAGCAACCAATTTAGGCTACAGAATTGAAGTTATGATTTCTGATATGAAAAAACATGTCTCAGAATTAAAAAATAAAGTAATTTCACAAAAAAATGCGGCACCTTGCTCTGTAGGAAATGATTACACAACAC
>CAMZLT010000190.1 GCA_947311745.1 uncultured Flavobacteriaceae bacterium
CTTACGTAACTTTTACAGGAATTGACGGAATTAACATTTTTAAAGCACCTGTTTTAGCAATGTTATTTGTAGGAGGAATGGTTCCTGTTGTGTTTTCTGCTTTAGCAATGAATGCAGTAGGTAAAGCTGCTATGGAAATGGTAGAAGAAGTAAGACGTCAATTTAGAGAAATTCCAGGTATTATGGAAGGTACTGGTAAGCCAGAATACGATAAATGTGTGGCGATTTCTACAAAGGCTTCTTTAAAAGAAATGATGTTACCAGGTTTGTTAACTATTGGTTTTCCTTTAATTATCGCTTTTGTTCCTTTAGCTTTCGGAATGGATAATTTAGCAATTGCCGAAATGTTAGGAGGTTATATGGCAGGAGTTACCGTTTCAGGTGTGCTTTGGGCAATCTTTCAAAATAATGCAGGTGGAGCTTGGGATAATGCAAAAAAATCTTTTGAAGCAGGTATAGAAATTAATGGTGAAATGACATATAAAGGTTCGGATGCTCATAAAGCTGCTGTAACTGGAGATACTGTTGGTGATCCGTTTAAAGACACTTCTGGTCCTTCAATGAATATTTTAATCAAACTAACTTGTCTTATTGGATTAGTAATTGCTCCTATTTTAGGAGGACATTCTAAAGAACACGCAACAATTGTAAACGAAGAGGTTAAAGAAGTTAAATTATTGGCTTCAACGGATACAGAAGTTGCAGAAAATAAGACCGTAAAAGTTTTAATAAAAAAAGAAGAAGGTGAAAAAAATGCAACCGTAATTACAACTACTACTGTAAATGGTAAAAAGGATGTAAAAGTAGAAACGGTTTCTGGAGATAAAGTAGATGAAATTATTAACGAATACAAATAATAATAATCACATTTAAAAAAAGCCTATTGCATTTTGTAATAGGCTTTTTTACTTTATAAATAAATGATATCTTTGGCAAAACTAAAAATCATAATAAAATGAAAAAAGTATTCTTATTAGTAACCGTTCTAGCTTTTAGTTTAACTTCTTGTAAAGAAGATAAATCTAAAAAAGTAGAAACCCATCATGCAAAACCTATTCAAAAAGTTGCTGCTTCAGGAGAATTTAAAGTTTTAAATTCTAAAATGACTTGGAAAGGTTTTAAAGCAACTAGTTCACACAATGGTGAAATAACAATTAAAGAAGGTAAATTATACGTAAAAGATACTAAATTAGTTGGAGGAGAATTTGAAATTGATATGAATTCCATTACTAATAGTGATATCGCAAAGGATGATCCATATAACGAAAAATTAGTAGGTCATTTAAAAAGTGCCGATTTTTTTGATGTAGAAAAATTCCCAAAAGCAACTTTTGAAATAACCAAGGTGTCAGTAAAAGATGAAGTATCTATGATTGAAGGAAATTTAACTATTAAAGGAATTACCAAAAGTATTTCGTTTCCTGCAACTGTATTAGTTGAAAAATCAGGAGTAACTTTGTTGAGCGATAAAATTAAAATTGACAGAACTGATTTCGGAATTAAATACAATTCAGGTAAATTCTTTAAAAATTTAAAAGACAAATTAATTAAAGATATTTTTGAAGTATCATTTAAAATAGCAGCAAAATAAAATATATCCTAGTTTGCAGTAGTCAAACTGATTTTTTGTACTACTGCAAATTATTTAGAAACCATTAACCTCCAGAAACTGGTGGGATAATAGCAATTACATCCTTATCTGAAAGGTGATAATATATATCTGTAATGTATTCCTCATTAACAGCGATAGAATATTCGTTTAACTCCTTAAATCTTGGAAATTCTACGGCTAAATACATTTTCAATTCTTTTATATTCATTTTAAAATCACTCGAAATAGTGATTTTAGATGTACCAGTTAAATCTTTTGCGATTCCAAAAAATAAAATTTGCATTTTCATAGAGCAAACATAAATTTTTTATTTGAATTTTAGACTAGATTATTATAAATAAGTAACTTTTGTTACAAATAATATTATTTTTTCTTATATATTTGGTCAGCTAACTAAAAAATCTTATTAAATATATTATAAAATTCATTTTAAAATGAATGCGTAATATATTTCTAACCTTTTATATAATTATACTTATGAAATATGGTTTTATTATTGATAACCGAAAATGTATAGGTTGTCATGCTTGTACTACTGCATGTAAGAGTGAACACGATGTCGCAGTAGGAGTCAATAGAACGTATGTAAAACAAGTTGAAAAAGGAGAATTTCCAAACACACGTAGAGTATTTTCTGTAATGCGATGTAACCATTGTACAGATGCTCCTTGTGTAGAAATTTGTCCTGTTGAAGCTCTTTACACGCGTGAGGATGGTATTGTTGATTTCGATAACAATCGTTGTATTGGTTGTAAGTCTTGTATGCAAGCTTGTCCATACGATGCGTTGTATATCGATCCAGATACTAATACAGCTGCAAAATGTAATTATTGTGCACATCGTATTGAAGTTGGTAGAGAACCTGCTTGTGTTACGGTTTGTCCAGAACATGCAATTATTGCAGGCGATATGGAAAATCCAAATACCGAAATTTCACAACTTTTAGCAAGACAAGCTGTAAAAGTTCGTAAACCAGAAAAAGGAACAAATCCAAATTTATTTTACATCGATGGAGATGAGGCTTCTTTAAGTCCTGAAGCTACGAGTAAATCAGAAATTTCACTTTGGGGTTCGCAAGCTCGTGGTGTTGGTCATTATGCAAAATATGCCGAAAAAATGATGCATACCAACGATGATGTAAACTTGCTTCAAATGACTATTGATAACGAGTTACAAGCAGCTTATGTAGATAAAACTACCGAAAACCCTAATTATATTGATGTACTTAACGGAAAAGCTCGTAGAGTTTACGATACGCCAGACAAAGGAATACTTTGGGGTTGGGAAGTATCAGCTTATGTAATGACTAAAGCTATTGCTGCAGGAGCATTTTTAATTCCGTTTTTAGCAATGCTACTTGGTTATGAAGTTTCGGATACTGCAAAATTATGGTCAGCAGGAATTTCACTTGGCTTTTTAGGTTTAACTGGTTTGTTTTTAGTAATGGATTTAGACAGACCTGACCGTTTTTTAAATGTTTTATTTAGACCTCAATGGAAATCATGGTTAGTAAAAGGTGGTTATATCATAACTATATTTGGTTTGTTAGCAACCGTTTTTGGAGCAATGACTTTCTTTGAAATTTCGACAGGAAGTACTGTTTTACTTTGGATTACAGCATTTTTTGCGGTAATGTTAGCTATTTATACAGCATTTTTATTTGCTCAAGCAAAAGGTCGTGATTTCTGGCAAAGTCCTAGTTTAGCACTACATATGTTAGTGCATAGTGTTATGGCAGGAGCAGCAATTTTTGCATTAGTTTCTATCTTTACCGATATAGAAAATTGGATTGGATTAGTTAAAACGATTCTTATCGGAACACTAATCGTAAATGTATTCACTATGATTTTAGAATTAACCATGACACATCCATCAAGATCCGCACATCATGTTGTGCAAATGATAACTAAAGGAAG
>CAMZLT010000191.1 GCA_947311745.1 uncultured Flavobacteriaceae bacterium
AACCTATTATTTAGTCTAATAAATCATTTGGTATTACAACTTTTGGTTGTTTATTATACGTACGATTTTGTTTTAATAAAACTAAAAATTAACTATACATTTTTTTTCGTAATTCTTTAATTTTGGCATCGTCATAATACTCTTCAAAAGTCATGTATCTATCAATCACCCCTTTTGGCGTTAATTCAATAATACGATTCCCTACGGTTTGTGCAAATTCGTGATCGTGTGTAGATAATAAAGCTGTTCCTTTAAAGTTAATAATGGAATTATTTAATGCTTGAATAGATTCTAAATCTAAATGGTTTGTTGGTTCGTCAAACAATAAAACATTAGCACGTTTCATCATCATTTTAGACAACATACATCTAACTTTTTCACCTCCAGAAAGTACGGTACATTTTTTTAATGCTTCTTCTCCACTAAAAATCATTTTTCCTAAAAATCCACGTAAATACACTTCTTCTCTTTCTTCTTCGGTTTTTGCATATTGACGCAACCAATCTACAAGAGTTAATTCATCATCTTTAAAATAATTTGAATTTTCTAAAGGCAAATACGATTGTGTTGTAGTAACTCCCCAATCAAACTTTCCTGAAAAATCGGTATCTTTACCTGCAATAATTTCAAAAAATGCGGTAATCGCTTTTGAATTTTTAGAAATTACAATTACCTTATCTGCTTTAGATAAATTAAATGAAATTTTATCAAAAACTAACTCTCCATCAATTGTTTTTTGCAATGCATCTACATTAAGAATTTGATCACCAGCTTCGCGTTCTCTATCAAAAATAATTGCAGGATACCTTCTACTCGATGGTCTAATATCCGAAATATTTAGTTTTTCAATCATTTTTTTTCTACTTGTTGCTTGTTTTGATTTTGCAACATTTGCCGAAAAACGTCTGATAAATTCTTCTAATTCTTTTTTCTTTTCCTCTGCTTTTTTATTTTGTTGTGCTCGCTGTTTTGCTGCTAATTGGCTAGACTCATACCAAAATGTATAATTACCAGAATAGTGGTTAATTTTACCATAATCAATATCTGAAATATGCGTACAAACAGCATCCAAAAAGTGTCTATCATGCGATACGACAATTACGGTATTTTTATAATTTGCAAGAAAATGTTCTAACCACGAAATAGTATCGTAATCTAAATCATTGGTTGGTTCATCCATAATTAATAAATCAGGATTTCCAAAAAGTGCTTGTGCCAATAAGATTCGCACTTTTGCTTTTGCATCGACATCTTTCATTAACATGCCATGCATCTCGTCTTTAATCCCTACTGAAGAAAGCAACGTTGCTGCATCACTTTCGGCATTCCAACCGCCCATTTCTTCAAAAGTAGCTCCTAGTTCACCTGCTTTTACACCATCTTCTTCGCTAAAATCTGGTTTTGCATAAATTGCATCTAAATCATTTTTGATTTTAAAAAGCGGTTTGTTACCCATTATAACTGTATCCAATACTTTAAAATCATCAAAAGCAAAGTGATCTTGCTCTAAAACGGACATTCGTTTTCCTTTTTCTAAAGAAACCGAACCACTAGTAGGATCCATTTTACCTGCTATTATTTTTAAAAAAGTAGATTTTCCTGAACCGTTTGCTCCGATAATTCCGTAGCAATTACCTTGTGTAAAAGTGGTGTTTACTTCATCAAAAAGTACTCTTTTTCCAAACTGAACCGATAAATTAGATACTGTTAACATATTATTTAATATTTTTTGCGAAAATAATATAATTATTTTGATTGAAATCAAAATATGTCATATTTTACATCAACTCAAAATATATAAAGGTTTAACATCAATTTAACAAGCATTTTTTTTATTAAAATGTACCTTTGTAAAGTGAAAATTAATTGGTTTCTATATTGTTTTTTTTTAGGATTAAGCCTTTCTTTACTTAGTTGTAAAGACAATAATTCTATTCATACGTATCTTTCTGGACAAATTGTAAATCCAAAAGAAAAAAACATTCAATTATTTTTAGAAAATAAAGAGTTTGCAAAAGAAAATTTAAATTTCAATAATAAGTTTAATTTTAAATTAGATAGTCTTAAAGAAGGTTTATACACCTTTAAACATGGCGAGGAATTTCAATATATTTACTTAGAACCTAACGACAGCATAGCTTTACGATTAAACACTTGGGATTTTGACGAATCGTTAATCTTTAGCGGAAAAGGTGCAATTAGAAATAATTTTTTAATGAATTTGTTTTTAATTAACGAAAAACAGGAAAAACTTTTTTACAAATATTACTCCTTATCGGAAGATGATTTTCTTTCAAAAATCGATTCCTTAAGTAATTTAAAAATTTTATTTTATAAACAGTTTAAAGAAAATTCCTTAGAAAAATCTAGTAAATTTGACGCTTTAATACAAGCTGCTATTTATTATCCTATTTATTCACAAAAAGAACGATATGCACAATATTGTAATAATCAAAATAAAAAATTAAACGCTAATTATTACGATTTTAGAAAAGAAATAGACATACCTAATTTTAGTTTTCGGAATTTTTATGCATATCGGAATTACATAAAAAATTACATACAAAATAAGTCCTTTCAAATTTATAAAAAAGATACCACCAAAGTACTTTCATTAATTGTTTTAAACGAAATAAATACAAATATAACCGACGAATTATTAAAAAATGAAATGCTTGAAAACGCTGCAATTAATTGTGTACTAGATGAAAAATGCGCGTACACACATAAAAAAAATGCTATTAAATTATACTGTTCAAAAAGCTCAAATAAAAAACGTATTTCACAAATACAAAACATTGCAAAAAATATGGAAGTCCTTAGAAAAGGAACCCCTATGGCAAGCATAAAAGTATTAGATTATAAAGGAAATTCTCGTACTTTATCTGCAAAAAACACACAACAAAAAACCGTGATTTACTTTTGGCCAAAAGAACACAATCGCATTAGATATATGGCAAAAAGAATTCATTATTTAAAGAAAAATCATCCAAATTTCCGATTTATTGGTATTAATAGCTTTGTGGATACTTACAATTGGAAATCCTTAATAAAATCAACTAATTTAGAGCAAAAAAATCAATTTCAATTAATAGATAAGACAGATAATAAATGGTCTAACAACAGTATCCCAAGAGCAATTGTTTTAAATAAAAATGGTGTTATTCAAAATGAATTTTCATTTATTTCTCAAGCCAAGTTTGAAAATTTATTGAAATTTTAAAATTATAATATTCACGATAAATTATTTTACTTTTTTTACAAAAAGGGTGTTTTTCCCCCTTTCTGTAAAAACACATTAAATTACCTTTGTCTCAGAAATAATAGTTGTTATTACTACCAAATTTGTATTGATCCCCTCTTTTCAATTTGGTAGTTTTTTTATGTAAAAAAGCGAAGCAGATTTCTCCACTTCGCTTTCAAAAAAACTAACAACTTACTTATTTTTGTTTTGTTTCAGTAGGCAGTTTTCAGTGAACAGCTACTTTGTACTTCACAAACTTTTTACGTTACAACTTCACAAATTTTTTCATTAGCACTTTCCCACTTTCTAGTTTTGCTTTAATAAACAGAACTGTCCCTTGTTTTATATTGGTTTTTAAAATAGTATTATTTGCATTGGTTTTTTGGTTTATTACTTCTTTTCCTAAAATATCGTATATTTTAATTTCTGTGTAATTGCTACCGTTTTTAGTTTGAATTTGTATTTCATTATCCGAATAATTACTTACGATTAAATTTTCGGTATTTTCAGTAATTTCGGAAACATCTAAAGCACTTCGTTGGAAAATTAATTCAAAGCGGTTATTTATCACGTTAGTATCGGTTCCTGTAAAATTCGGATTGAATTCGTAATCACTTTGTTGTAAATCGTGGTGTATGTTTAGCAAATTATCTTTTAAAATTACCGAAACACCAGTTAGATTTTCTAAATGATCGATACTTATTTTCAACGTATTTATCTGTGCATCGTTAAGATATAATCCTAACGGAATTACTCTTGTTTCAGTAAAAACACCATTATCTGCAATAGCTAAACGCTCGTTGTTTACACCTATGGAATAAAATCCAATTCCATAATAATCGCCCAATCTTTTTGCATCTAATTTTGCATCAAAATTTTCTGTTCCTTGTGGTGTGAAATTTAATGCTATCTGACTAAAATATCCTAAATTAGAAGCTAAATTAATCCAAATTTTATCGGTATCATTTGTTGTTGGTGTTCTAAAATCAGTATTGTTTCCGGTAACACGCATACTGTTGTTAAAGGTTAGTGTACCGTTTGCGGTTGCATCTACAAAAAATCCTTGTCCTGTTGCCAAATAACCATTCAAATTATTGGCATCGTTTCCTGCATAAGCAGAAGTACAGGTGCTTGACGAACAAACAATATAATCGTCGTTTTCGTAAGCTCCTCCTACAATTGCGGAATTATGTGTCCAAACATATACCGAATTTGCATCAGGATTTACAGCATTATCTAGCAATGCTGCGATAGATATTGCACTTGGATATGGATTTCCTACCAAGGCATTGTCATCGTCAATTCCGCCAATGTTATAGGTTAACGGATAGGTATAAATTCCGTTATTAAACGCACCGTTAAAATCGGCATTTCCTATAAACGGATATTGACCGGTATCTGCTGCTCCTTGAATAGCAAATCCAACAGCTGGTGTCATTACGGTACTGCTTGGTACGATATACCAATCTTGCACACCTTCGTCAAAACGCCATAATCTATTCATTCTTGCCCAAGAGCTAAAAACGGTTAAATCTTGGTTTTGTACCGGTGAACTAAAATAGGTAAATCTGCTAGTATCATCTAATTGTGTGGTTTGTAAGTGTGTGATAAATGTACCGCTACCTGTTACCGTTGCGTTATTGTTTACTTGTACAAACGAACCTTGGTGCATTATTTCAACCGCTCCGTTGTTTACTA
>CAMZLT010000192.1 GCA_947311745.1 uncultured Flavobacteriaceae bacterium
GTAGATTATCTAAATCGTTTTAGAACCACAAAACAACGTAACGAAGTTTTAAAAGGCTTAGAAAACGGAGCGATAGATATCGTTATCGGAACGCACCAACTAACCAATTCTAAAATTAAATTTAAAGATATTGGCTTGTTAATCATTGACGAAGAACAAAAATTTGGCGTTGCCGTAAAAGACAAACTTAAAACCTTAAAAGAAAATATAGACACTTTAACCTTAACCGCAACACCAATACCACGAACGTTACAATTTTCACTAATGGCAGCTCGTGATTTATCTATAATTGCAACACCTCCACCAAATAGACATCCTATTGAATCGAATGTTATTCGCTTTAGCGAAGAAATTATTCGCGATGCCATTCAATACGAAATTTCAAGAAACGGACAGGCGTTTTTTATTCATAATCGTATTGAAAATATAAAAGAAGTAGCAGGAATGATTCAACGATTAGTGCCAAATGCTAAAATTGCAATTGGTCACGGACAAATGGATGGTAAAAAATTAGAAGCCTTAATGCTTGCTTTTATGAATAACGAATTTGATGTTTTAGTATCTACAACTATTATTGAAAGCGGTTTAGATGTACCAAATGCAAACACCATTTTTATAAATAATGCTAATAATTTTGGTTTATCAGATTTACACCAAATGCGTGGTCGTGTAGGTAGATCTAACAAAAAAGCATTCTGTTATTTTATTACACCTCCATTGCATATGATGAGTACAGATGCTAGAAAACGAATTCAAGCAATTGAAGTTTTTAACGATTTAGGTAGTGGTATAAATATAGCAATGAAAGACCTAGAAATTCGTGGTGCTGGTGATTTACTTGGCGGAGAACAAAGCGGATTTATTAACGATATTGGTTTTGAAACCTACCAAAAAATACTAACCGAAACTATTGAAGAATTAAAAGAAAAAGAATTTAAAGATTTGTACAATACTAAAGACGATATTTCGGAAAAAATATATGTAAAAGAAGTACAAATTGATACCGATTTTGAAATTTTAATTCCAGATGATTATATCAATATTATTGCCGAAAGATTACGTCTTTACAAAGAATTATCTAATGTAAATACTGAAGAAAAATTACATATTTTTGAAAAAAATATGATAGACCGTTTTGGCGAAATTCCTACACAAGTAGTAGATTTATTTCAATCGGTACAAATAAAATGGCTTGCAAAAGAATTTGGAATGGAAAAAATTATTCTAAAACAAAAAAGAATGATAGCCTACTTTATTAGCGATCAACAAAGCGACTTTTACCAATCCGAAAAATTTACACGTGTGTTAAATTATGTGCAAAATCATAAAAAATCCTGTGTAATGAAAGAAAAAGAAACTAAAGCTGGTCTGCGATTATTAGTTACATTTATTCATATTGATTCTGTAAACAAAGCTTTAGAGGTTTTAAAAAGTATTTGATAGAATTTTTAGAGTTAAAGCACTTGCTTTCGTTTTTAACACTAAACTTATGCAAAGGTACAGGCTTTAAATTAAGTGTAAAATAGCAATTACACCAGTTTAACCCCAAAAAATTATGGAATTAGCTTTGTTTAGATGTGAAATTTTAAAACCCAAAGGAATACCTTAGTATTTCAAGGGTTTTAAAATGAAGTAGATGAATAAAGATAATTTCAAACTTCCTCAAATTTGGGTATCATTAAATTGTAAAATAAGCGTTTCAATAATTTGATTTACTGTGTTTTAATTAAAAATAATGAGATGGAGGTGAATTTTGCGGGTTAATATTTAAAATCCGTTTGATAAGATTCATATCTAATTAAAAAATAAAAATTTATACGATTATGATATTTTTTCACAAGTTAACACAATTTTTTCGTCGTGTATGTTTGTGGTGAAAAATAGATATAAAATGCCACCATCTTTTATTTTGGTTTTTTTACGAATTGTAGCAACGCTATCGGGAAAATTTCGTGTAGTTATGTTTGCTTTTTCTATTTGTAAATTTTTTTTTAATTTTTTTGGATGATAAGCTGTTTGTTGTAAAATTTTAAAAACCCTACCAGGAAAAAGTATTTCATTATCCGAAGTGTATAAATGAGAATGTTTGTGCAATTTACTTAGGTTTAATTTATTACTAATCTCCTTAAATGCTCCTGCTTTTAAAATCGCAGCATTTGGTTCGTATAAATATTGTTGAGGTAGACTGTAATTTGCTTCTGTTATATTTGGTGAAAAAGTAAAAATTTGGTTTTTACTTTTAGTTATATTAATGGTTTTGTAACGTATTTTTTCTGAATATTTTTTTTCTATAAGGTAAAGCACTTCTTTGACCTCATTTTGTATGGCTACAATATGTATTTCTTTGATAGAATGCAGTTCGTTTACTGCTGCTTGGATATCTAATATTGGAGAGGTTTTTATTAAAACAGTATTGCTATATTTTAGTAAAACATCTAAATTTTTAGATAAATCAGGTGTGCAATCTGCTAATAAAAATACTCTTTTTTTTAGTTCATTCCTTCTAGAAGGATCTATATAAATACAATCGTAAATTTTGTTACCGTTAGTCAAATACGTAATACCGTCTTTAGCTACTGTTTGAATGTTTTTTATATTTAATTGCTCGTAATTATATGCTACAATGGTAGATAATTTAGTATTAATTTCGCAATGTGTAACTATTTTAATTTTTTTTGAAAAAGCAAAACAATCTACACCAAAACCACCAGTAATATCTATAATACTTTTTGCAGTAAGTAATTGTGTTTTGTAAGCAGCTGTAATTTCCGAAGAGGTTTGCTCAATATTTAATTTATCGGGATAGTAAATATTTTTTGTATTATACCAAGTAGGTAATTTTTTTTTGCATTTGTTTTTTGCAATTATTTGCTTAGCTAATTCTTGAATAGAAATAGTTTTAAAAGGACTTCCTTTTAGAACTAATTTAGTAATATTTGTTTGTAGATTTTGTTGGATAAAATCTTGTACTTCTATATTTAAAATAGATTTATTCATAAATTAAAAACCCTTTTAGTTATAATATCCTTACGAAAAATATTACTAGAAGGGCTTTATTGCATGTGTTTTATTTTATAAACTTTTATTTAAGTTTCTTTTTAACTTCTTTTTCTACGTATGCTTCTATAATATCTAGTTCTTTAATATCGTTGTAGTTTTTAATTTGCATACCACAATCGTATCCTTTTGCAACTTCTTTAACATCGTCTTTAAAACGTTTTAAAGAGTCTAATACACCTGTGAAAATCACCACATTATCTCTAATTAATCTAATTTTAGATTTACTAAATATTTTACCCGTAAGAACCATACAACCAGCAATTGTTCCGATTTTAGAAATTTTATAGGTTTCTCTAATTTCAGCAGTACCTGTAATTTCTTCTACAATATCAGGCGAAAGCATTCCTTCCATAGCATCTTTTATTTCGTCAATAACTTGATAAATAATAGAGTATGTTCTAATATCAATTTCTTCTTGCGTTGCTAACTGGGCTGCTTTACCTTGTGGCCTTACATTAAATCCAATAATAATCGCATCTGAAGCAGATGCCAATAATACATCAGATTCGGTAATAGCACCAACTCCTTTATGTATAATATTTACTTGTATTTCTTCGGTAGATAATTTTTGTAAAGAATCGGTAAGTGCTTCTACAGAACCATCTACATCACCTTTAAGGATGATATTAAGTTCTTTGAAATCACCTAAAGCGATACGTCTACCAATTTCATCAAGTGTAATGTGTTTTTGTGTTCTAACACTTTGTTCGCGTTGTAATTGTTCTCTTTTTGTTGCAATAGTTTTTGCTTCTCGTTCATCATCAAAGACTTTAAATTTATCACCAGCTTGTGGCGCTCCATCCAATCCCAATATAGAAACAGGTGTAGAAGGTCCAGCTTCTTTAAGTCTTCCACCACGTTCGTTGTACATAGCCTTAATTTTTCCACTATGTCTTCCTGCAAGGATGTAATCACCTATTTTAAGCGTTCCTGCTTGTACCATTGCTGTGGTAACATAACCACGACCTTTATCTAATTGTGCTTCTACTACAGTACCACTTGCATTTTTATTTGGATTTGCTTTTAGGTCTAGCATTTCGGTTTCTAAAAGTACTTTTTCTAGTAATTCATCAACGCCAGTTCCTAATTTTGCCGAAATATCGTGTGATTGTATTTTTCCTCCCCAATCTTCAACTAACAAATTCATTTGTGCTAGTTCTTCTTTTACTTTATCTGGATTTGCACCTGGTTTATCAATTTTATTAATTGCAAATATAATTGGTACACCTGCGGCTTGTGCATGACTAATTGCTTCTTTTGTTTGTGGCATTATTGAGTCATCCGCAGCGATTACAATAACCACAACATCGGTTACTTGTGCACCACGAGCACGCATTGCTGTAAAGGCTTCGTGACCAGGAGTATCTAGAAATGCTATTTTTTGTCCGTTAGCTAATTTTACGGAATATGCACCAATATGTTGTGTAATTCCTCCGGATTCACCTGCTATTACATTTTCTTTACGAATATAATCAAGTAAGGATGTTTTACCGTGATCTACGTGTCCCATTACGGTAACTATCGGAGCTCTAGTGATTAAATCTTCTTCTTTATCTTTTTCTTCTTCAATAATTTCAGTTACTTCAGCACCTACAAATTCTACTTGATAGCCAAATTCTTCTGCAACAATAGTTAAAGTTTCAGCATCTAAACGTTGGTTCATGGTAACCATCATTCCTAAAGACATACATGCCGAAATAATTTGTGTTACGGAAACGTTCATCATCGTTGCAACTTCACTAACTGTAACAAACTCAGTTGCTTTTAGTATTTTACTTTCTGCTTGTTGTTGTTGTAAGTTTTTATCAACTTGTTCTCTATGCGAATCTCTTTTAGATTTACGGTATTTAGCACCTTTTCCTTTTTTGGCTTTACCTTGTAATCTTTCTAGTGTTTCACGTACTTGTTTTTGTATTTCTTCTGCAGTTGGTTCTGCTTTTACAACAGGTTTTCTACCTCTACCTTTACCTTTATTTTGCGTGTTTTTATTAAACCTATTAAAAGGTCTTTTGTTGTCAGAACCTGGTTTGTTAATACGTTTTCGTTTCGGACGCTTATTAGCATCTTTTTTGTCTGTTGGTTTTTCTTTCTTTTTAGTTTTGAATTGATCTAAATCAATTTTTTCACCAACTGTTTTGAAACCTTTTAATTTTTTGTATTTAGTTTCAATCTTTTCTGGTTCTTTTGGTAGTTCTGCAATAACTTTTGTAGTTTCAGGTTTAGCAACAATTTCCTTTTCTACTTTAGTTTCTTTTATTTCTACCTTTTTAGGGGTTTTTTTTGGAGTTTCTTTTTTAACTTCTACTTTTTTCTTTTTAGAGATGTCAATTTTTGCTACTTTTTTAAGTCCTGGAAGTTTTGGTGCTTTTGTTTGTTCAACTTTAATAGCTTTAGGCTCTGTTTTTTCTGTCTTTTTCAGAGATTTTTCTTCAATAGGATCTGTTTCTTCAGGTGTTTTTTTCACCTCTTTTTTATTTAAATCTATTTTTCCAACCTGTTTAAGTCCTGAAATTTTTTCAGATTCGGTTTTAAAAAGTTCGCGTTCTTTTTCAAGAGCAAGTTTTTTTGCTTTTTTTTCTTTTCTCTCTTTTTCAAGAGCAAGACGAATCGCTTCTTTTTCTCGTTTTAAGTCTTCTCCTATTTCTTTGGAGGTAACTTTTCTTGTTTTATCGGATTGGAATTCTTCCGATAGTAAAGTATATATATCCTCCGAAATTTTAGTGTTCGGGTTTGATCCAATTTCGATATTCTTACCAGTA
>CAMZLT010000193.1 GCA_947311745.1 uncultured Flavobacteriaceae bacterium
TAATTGGTTAAGACTCATCATTTCGTAATGTTGGTCGTATTTTCTATCGTCAATTTTATCTAAACCTGAGATATCAAAATTAATTTGATGTTCGGAAAAATGCGATTTTATAAAAGGCATTCTATCTTTGGTTAGGGAAAAATTTTTCTTTTGTTTTATATCATCAAAATAATAACCATCTTTTAAAATTAGTGTCATGTATTTACTGCCAGGTTTTGTTGCTATTTCGCCATATTTTGCAGTAATTATTTTGTTGTTGTAACGACGATCTCGTAAATCATAAATAATAACATCTTCTAATAAATTACTTTCTTCGCCATATTTTTTAGCAAATTTAATACTAAAACCAGGTATGTCAGAATTAAAAGAACCTGCAATTAAAGCAAGTGCTGGTTGTTTTTTTTTGATATTATAAACTAAGTTTTTTGCCTCGTAGGTTGCTACAGGAAATACATAATTTAAAAACAAAAAATTGGCAATACTTAAAATAACCATTAATATAATTAAAGGTCTAAGCATTCTGTGTAAAGAAATTCCTGCGGATTTTATTGCTGCAAATTCGTAATTTTCAGATAAATTACCCAAAGCCATAATAGAGGATAATAAAATACCGATTGATAATGCCATTGGTATGGTGAGTAAGGCTGTATAACCAAAGAATTTTAAAATTACGCTTGGTCCTAAGCCTCTACCTGCAATTTTATCGAACTGTTGCCATAGAGCAAGCATTATTAACACAAAAAGCACGACAAAAAAAGTTGCCAAAAATGGCACGAGAAAACTTTTTAATACGTATTTATCTAATTTTTTCAAAAAAAATATTTAATTTAAAATATATACAAAAGTACATAAATTTCGAGGGAAATGTTCTAAAAAATATGTTAATCCCAAAAGGAATACTTAATAGTAGCTATCAAAAGAATCATCGCCGTCAAAAATATCAAAATCCTCCTGTTCATCCTCTTTTTTTGGTTCAAACTCTTTTTTCGGGGCTTCTTTTGGTACTTCGCCTAAAGAGAATAATAATAGTGGAATATTTTTATCCTCATTCGTTTCGTATACTTCGATAAATTCTACAAAAAACGTCCAAAGATTAAAAAAATCATATACATAAAGCATTTGTTGGTTTGCTTTGGTAAAAATAAAATCTAGTTTGTAGTCGCTCATTTGTGTAAGACCTCCAACTTGTTCATTCATGTTAAACAGCGGAATTTCATCTTGTTGCGTCCAATTTTCATCGGTATAATAAAAGGATGCCATTTCGATTGGTTCAAAACCGAAAGCATTTAGTATGGTAAGATGTAATTCTTCTAAAGAAAAATCTTTTGCAACGGCAATTTCTCTAATAACATCGTCTTTGGTGTCTAATATGACTCTAAATTTATACATTTAATAAAATTTAGTGCAAAATTAGAATTAAATTTTTAAACTTGCGTTAATTGTATTACTTTTGTGAAGTTAATAAAATTATTTATGCCAGAAAAGAGAATATTACATTTGCTAAATATGTCGTCTAAAGGAACTTTGGTTCAACATTTAGATATTGTTTACACAGAAGTTGGTGTAGATTATTTAGTTGCAACCATGCCAGTTACCTCAAAAGTTTTACAGCCAAACGGTTTGTTACATGGTGGTGCTTCGGTTGTTTTAGCAGAAACTATTGGTGGTGCAGCCTCACATCTTTTTATCGAAAGTGATGAAATGGAAATTCGTGGTATTGAAATAACCGCAAATCACGTAAAATCTAAACGTGATGGAATTGTTAAAGCAACGGCTAAGTTAATTAACCAAGGAAAAACATTACACCTTTGGGAAATTAAAATAGAGGATGAAGAAGATAATTTAATTTCACTTTGTAAGTTAACCAATATTGTTTTACCTAAGAATAAATAGTTGTGTTACAAGGTAATTCTTTTAATTTAGCGGAAAGAATTGAACAGATATATACTAAAAAATTACCTTTTGTGGTATACCATAAGCCAGAGGATAATTTTATCCGTTGTATATCGCAAACAGATGATTCGCTTTCTATTTTAACCGATTTTACTGAAAAAGGCTTTGTTTTTGCACCGTTTACTGATAAAAGTGGAAGTATTCTTTTTCCTAAAAAAAACACAATTTCTGAAAACTTCTCCCTTTCGGAAGTAGATTTCGTTTCAAAAAAACAACATTTTACCGTTAAAAAGGAAGCAGAAAATAAAATTTTACACGAAAAATTAGTAAAAAAAGGAATTGATTTTATAAAATCAGGTGTTGTTGATAAAGTGGTTTTATCAAGAAAGGAGGTTTTAGAAATTACAAAATTTGATTTTACTACTACTTTTTTGCAATTGGTAAAAAAATATCCAAATGCTTTTTCTTACCTTTGGTACCATCCAAAGATTGGTATCTGGTTAGGAGCAACTCCTGAAATTTTATTGCAAGTTAAAAAAAATAGATTTAAAATTATGTCACTTGCAGGGACACAAGCGTATAACGGTACTAAAAATGTAGTTTGGAAGACAAAAGAAATTCAAGAACAAAAAATTGTAACCGATTATATTGTAAACTGTTGTGGCGAAAAAAATATAGCTTGTAAAATTTCCGATGCATATACTGTAAAAGCAGGAAATATCTTACATATTCGCACCGATATTCAAGGAAATATATCGGACACTAATACCATAAGTACTCTAATTGAAGTGCTACATCCAACGCCAGCAGTTTGCGGAATGCCAAAAAGCAAGGCAAGAGAATTTATTATAAAAAATGAAAGGTATAATAGAGAATTTTACACTGGATTTTTAGGCGAATTAAATTTAGATTATACCACAAAAAGACAGCAACGAAATATTGAAAACCATTCGTATAAACGCGCAAGCTTAGAAACTAACTTGTTTGTTAATTTGCGTTGTATGCAAGTACAAAAAAATGCAATTGAATTGTATTTAGGAGGAGGGATTACAAAGGGCAGTATTCCGCAAGATGAATATACCGAAACCGTTTTAAAATCAAGAATTATTAAAAATATTTTATAGTAATAGTATTTTTAGTATATTTACCAAAATTAATTATAAAAAAGAATATTATGGATTCAAAAACAGTAGAAGAAGGTAAAACAATTGCAATTATTTCTTATATTACACTTATAGGAACTATTGTTGCATTTATTATGAATAACGATAAAAAAAATGCTTTTGCATCTTTTCATATCCGACAAATGGTAGGATTGGGTTTATTAGCGTTAGTTAATAGCTTTGTTATCGCAAATATTAGTGCAATGGTATCTCTAGTTGTTAGTGTTGTATTATTAGTGCTTTGGATTATCGGATTTATCGGAGTAGTACAGGGTGAAACAAAGACAGTGCCAGTTTTAGGAGAGTCTTTTCAAAATTGGTTTAAAGGTATAGCTTAATGGATAAACCGCTTTCGTATATTGTAAGAGAGCCAGAAAAAATACATACCAACACACCAACATTAATTTTATTACATGGTTATGGTAGCAATGAACAAGATTTGTTTTCGTTTGCTACGGAATTACCAAGTGAACTATTAATTATTAGTGCACAAGCTCCAATTCCGTTAGGATTTGGAGCTTATGCATGGTTTGAAATTGATTTTACAGGTTCAAAAGGGAATCGTACAAACACCGAACAAGCAAAAAAAGCAGTAGTTTTAATTGAAAATTTAGTAGATGAAATTTGTGCTAAATATGCTGTAAATTTAGATAATATGTTTATGCTAGGTTTTAGTCAAGGAAGTATTCTAAGCTATGCGTATGCTTTTAAAAACCCAACAAAAATCACAAAATTTATAGCGTTAAGTGGTTATGTAAATAAAGAAATAATTTTAAATTTTAAAACTGCTTCTAATTACGATAAACTTGATTTTTTTGTTTCGCATGGTACGCAAGATCAGGTGTTGCCAATTTCTTGGGCCAGAGAAATCCCTGTTGTTTTAGAAAAATTCCAGATACAACACGAGTATCATGAATATCCTGTTGGTCATGGTGTTTCACCCAAAAATTTTATAGATTTTAAAGAATGGATAAGCAAACGCTTGTAAATTTATGGTAACAAAAATTACAGTTTGATTACTAGATTATTTTGTATGCGATAATGATATAAGGTGAGAATCTTAATTTTATTAGTGAGAATTTGCTAAATTTTCCGTATTATTACGTCTTAAATTTAAAAAACATGACCAATAATACAAAGTCTATTTCTTTATTAGAAGCCTTAATTCCTATTGTTATTTTAGTTATCCTTTTAGGATATAATGTCTTTATTTACAGTGATGATGCAACAGGAGGAGCAAACCAATTTGCTTTAATTTTTGCAGGTGTTATTGCTGCAATTATTGGTTTTACCAAGCATATAAAATACGATGATATGCTCGAAGCAGTTGTAGATAATGTAAAATCTACAGGTTCGGCAATATTTATTTTACTTATGGTTGGTGCTTTAGCTGGAACTTGGCTAATAAGCGGTATTATTCCTACGATGATTTTTTATGGTTTAAAAATATTAAATCCAACTTTTTTCTTAGTTGCAGCATTAGTAATTACTTCTATAATATCGTTGGCAACAGGAAGCTCTTGGACTACAACAGCAACGATTGGTATTGCATTAATGGGAATAGGAAAAGCATTAGGTTTACCAATGGGAATGATTGCGGGGGCAGTTCTATCAGGAGCTTATTTTGGTGATAAAATGTCACCTTTAAGCGATACTACAAATTTAGCTCCGGCAATGGCAGGAACCGATGTGTTTACACATGTTAAGTGTATGGCATACACAACAGTACCATCGTATATTATCACGTTTATTATATTTTTGATTTTAGGTTTTAATCAAAGTGGTAATGAGTTGCAAGACACTTCAGGGTTAGTTACAAGTATTCAAAATACGTTTCATATTACGCCTGTTTTATTTTTAGTTCCGATTATGGTTATTGTTTTAATTTATAAAAAGGCAAAACCACTTTCTGCATTATTTATCGGAACAATTTTAGCAGGAATTTTTGCTGTAATTTTTCAGCCAGAAATAGTACTTAAAATTTCAGGATTTGATAAGATGAGTTTTCATGCAGCTTATAAAGGTGTGATGAATGCGATGACAAATAGTGTGTATATACCTTCTGGAAATGAAATTTTAGATAAAAACGAATTGTTTTCAGCAGGAGGGATGTCAGGAATGTTATCTACAATTTGGTTGATATTATGTGCTATGTTTTTTGGTGGAATTATGCAAGAAATAGGGGCTTTAGAAAAAATTAGTAAAACCTTATTAAATTTATTCAAATCTACATTTGGTTTGTTTGCTAGTACAGTTACTACTTGTATTTTCTTTAATGCAACTGCCTCGGATCAATATTTAGCAATTGTAGTTCCTGGTAAAATGTATCAAAAAGGATTTCAAGATAAAGGTCTTGCACCTGAAAATTTGAGTAGAACTTTAGAGGATGCAGGTACAGTAACCTCTATTTTATTTCCTTGGAATACAGGTGGAGCATACCAGTCTAAAACTTTAGGAGTTGGTACAGGTGAATATATTTGGTACGCATTTTTTAATCTAATTAGTCCTATTATGACTTTAATATTTGCATACTTCTCCATTAAAATACGTAAAATTGTACGTAAGTAGCAAGATATAAATTGTTAATTTAGAATTATGAGGTTTTTAAATAAAAGAAAAGTAGTAAAATCAATTGCATACTATATTGGCGAAGTCAGTATTGTTATTATAGGTATTTTTGTTGCTATTCAGTTAAATAATTATAACGAACGGTTAAAAAATAAAGAGGAAAGTAACCGTTCTTTAAAGCGAATTTCAAGCGATTTAAAAATGGAAAAAATGTTATTGGATAGATATAAAGAACATTTTAAAAAGAACGGAAATGAACTTAAAGATATAGTTTATAATAAAAAACAAGATAATTTAGATTCTATTTTATATTATATGGAAGTTTCATTTGTTCATTATAAAATGAATTCCGAATATATTAATTTAAAGTATAGCGGAAAACTAAATTTAATTTCAAACGATACATTGCGGTATAATTTGGTTAATTTTTACGAAGGAAATTATACTTTTTATGATCAAATAGCCGTGCAACACAAGCGATTTGTTGATGGAGAATTGAGAGGTTATATTAGTAAGGAATTTCCTAGTGATACAACGTATATAATACCAGCTAATCTTGTGAAAGAAAAATTGAAAGACATGAAGTTTATTGGGTTAATAAAAGATCAGATTAGCTCATATAAAGAAATAGATAAAGTAATAAAAACCTCGATAATTGATAGTCTTATTAGTAAAATAAAAAAAGAAATTAACTAAGTTAAACGATTTAGTTAATTTTAATTATTTTATATATCTTCAAAATTAACATCCGAAATTTTTGTAGGAGAACTATCTTCTAAATTATCTAAAGTTTCTTCGTTTTTATTAGAAGTTGGTTTTACAAAATCTTTTTGATGTCTTTCCGAAATTACTTCTTCGCCTTTTTCTTGCACTACAAAATCCGTTGCTTTTTGTAACTTTTCTGTAAACTCCTCAAAATCCTCTTTATATAAATAAATTTTATGTTTTTTAAAATAGAATGAACCATCATCACTAGAGAATTTTTTACTTTCTGTAATTGTTAGATAGTAATCTCCAGCTTTGGTTTCTCTTACATCAAAAAAATAGGTTCTTCGTCCTGCTCGCATTGTTTGCGAGTAAATTTCTTCCTGTTCTACATATTTCTTTTCATCACTCATTTTTACTAGAATTTAAAAGTTATCTGCCAAAATTAATTAAAAAAACGTAATTTTTTAAAAAAAAATACGTTTTTTTATGTTAAAAAGTGAAGTTATATAGATTTTTCAAGTAATTGTTGGTCAAATATTTGTTTGTAATAGCCTTCTTTTTTTATTAAATCGGTATGTTTTCCTTGTTGTATAATTTTTCCTTCCTCTAGGACGAGAATAGTATCTGCTCTTTTTACGCTAGAAATTCTATGGCTAATGATTATGGTTGTAACATTTTTACTAATGTTTTTTAATCGTTTTAAAATTATTTCTTCGGTTTCGGTATCTACGGCAGATAGGCAATCGTCAAATATTAAAATTTTTGGTTTTCCTATAATGGCTCTTGCAATTGAAATTCGCTGTTTTTGTCCTCCAGAAAGGGTAACACCCCGTTCGCCAATCATAGTATTGTAGCCATTTTTAAATTCTATAATATTATGATGGATATATGCGTTTTTCGCAGCTGTAATTACTTCTTTTTCCGTTGCATTTTGCTTTCCAAATTTTATATTTTCTTGAATAGTTTCCGAAAATAGAAACGAATCTTGTGGTACAAAACCAATACTTTTTCGCAAGTCATACAAGTTTACATCTGAAATTTTAATGCTATCAATAAAAATGTTTCCAGAATCTACATCGTACATTCTAGCAATTAGATTTGCAATAGTAGATTTTCCAGAACCAATATTCCCTATAATAGCTAAAGTTTTTCCTTTTTCGATACTAAATGATATGTTTTTTAAAGCCTGTATTTTAGTGTCCTCATACGTAAAATTAACATTCTTAAATACAATGTTTCCTTCAATTTCTGAACTGTTCTTAGCAGTGTTTTGTATCGATGGTTTTTCGTGTAAAAAGGCATTAATTCGTTTTTGGGATGCTTCGGCTTGTTGTACAATGGATGTTACCCAACCAACTACTGCGACAGGAAAGATACTATTTTTATTATAGCTGCGGATCATAATGTGCGTGTTTATGGTGATAATTTACTACCCTATACAATGTTTCGCATCCCTGGTTTGATTCTTGGGGATGGCGTAGAACCCAAACAAATAGA
>CAMZLT010000194.1 GCA_947311745.1 uncultured Flavobacteriaceae bacterium
GTATTTGTAATGGATATTGCCAATAGAAATAGAATTAAATCCACTTTAGCTGTTCGAACAAAATAAAATGAAATTTTTTGACACAACATATAAAAGAAAATCTGCTATAATTACAGCAATATTAATGCTGTTTGTAGTATTATTAATCTTTATTTTCGGACTAAAATACAAAGATCCGCCAGACGAATATGGCGTAGAAATAAATTTTGGATATACCGATGCTGGTAAAGGTGATAATTCAACTTCAACCGAACAAGTAAAAACCGAGCCAGTTCAGCAAGAACAACAGCAAGAAGAACAACAAGAAGAAGTTGTAGAGGAAACTCCTGTGGAAGAAACACCACAAGAGACTCCTGTAGAAGAAGAAGTTGTTACACAAGATACTGAAGATGCTCCTACTGTAAATAATACACCGCAAACAAATACAGAACCTGTAACAGAAACTACGGAAACGACTACTCCTGTACAACCAAAACCGAAACCTAAGCCTAAACCTGATCAATCTACTACAGATGCATTGAGCAGTATTTTAAATGGCCCATCTAATGATGGAACATCAAATGCTGGTGATGGCGATTCAAACACAAATGGAAATCAAGGTGATATTAACGGAAATCCGTATGCAAGTAGCTACTACGGTGGAGGAAGTGGAAATGGCTCTGGATATGGTTTAAATGGAAGGACGAAAAAATCCAATAAAAAATTTCCGCAAGGTTGCAACGCTGAAGGAAAAGTAGTCGTTAAAATTACCGTTGGTAGAAACGGACAAGTTATTCGCACAGAAATTGCACAAAGCGATGATCCGTGTTTAAATGCAGCTGCTAAAAAAACCGCAAAATCATATAAATTTAATGCAGACAACAATGCTCCTGCTAAACAAACAGGATTTGTGGTTGTTAATTTTAGCTTAGGTGAATGATTTTTTAGTTATAAGCATAAAATTTATTCAGTATATATCAAAAAAATATTTCGTTACTTTTTTTCCACTACAATAATAAATTTTACACCAATAAATTGCCATACAAGTATTCATACTTTAAAATGAAGTTAAATACTCCTTCTAACATGCAAAAGTAATTTATAAAAATAAACCAAATTGGAAATATAAAAATCGTGAGTATTTTGTTATATTGGAAAACAAGAAAATTTGACTAAATATGCAGAGTAGTTAAGCAAAAAAAATAGTTCACTATAAAACTTAAAAGCAACATAAAACGTTGGTTACTATTGCTTAAATCTACACTTTGCAAAATCTAACATAAAAACAAGTAATTCAAGTAATTACAACTGCAAAGATAGAGTGAATATAAATTGTTCAGGTTTGGCATTAAATTCATAAATAAAACCATCAGAAGCTACATCTTGTTCTAAAGTTACGATGTTTTGAGAAATACCTCTCTCATAACGAGCATCCAATCTTATTTGTTTACCAAGCTGCAAAGCTATTCCTACTTGTGCATTTACTGCTAGTTCATTTTTAATATCAACCTTATCAAATTCAACATCTGTAAGATCTGATGTTAATGTATATTGCAAGGATGGTCCAACAAAAATACTAATTGGTTTTATCACTGTAAAACCATATAATACTGGTACTTCAATTTTTGTTTGATTAAATTCCGAATCGTTATAATTTGTTTTAGATAAAGAATACACAACTTCTGGTCGTACATACATATCATTAAAGTTTATTTGAAAAAATAAACCTGCATGATATCCTGTTTTTTTATCACTTTTAATAGTTTCAGAAATTCCTGAAAATCCTCCTGAAACATTCAAATCATCAGTTGATCCATAATTTGCACCAATAACGACACCAAAATCAAACGTATCTAAATCTTGAGCATTGATAATGGATAAACTAAAAATGGCAATTACTAAAATTATTTTTTTCATTGTTATTATTTTCTTGTTAAAACTTTTTGCACAGCTTTTACTATTGCTACATCGTTTAAACCATATTTTTCTAATAGTTGTTCTGGTGTTCCTGATTCACCAAAAGTATCTTGCGTTGCTACAAACTCTTGCGGAAATGGTGTGTTTTCGGATAATACTCTTGCTACACTTTCACCTAAACCACCTAAATAACTATGTTCTTCACAGGTAACTACACAACCAGTTTTTACTACGGATTTTAAAATTGCTTCGTTATCTAAAGGCTTTATTGTGTGTATGTTAATTACTTCCGCCTCCACTCCTTGTTCGTGTAATTTTTCAGCAGCTTGTAAGGCTTCCCATACTAAATGACCTGTTGCTATGATAGTAACGTCTTTTCCTTCCGTTAATTGTATCGCTTTGCCAATTTCAAATTTTTGATTCTCTGGAGTAAAATTTGGTACTTTTGGTCTTCCAAATCGTAAATACACAGGTCCAACATAATCGGTAATTGCTAATGTTGCTGCTTTTGTTTGGTTATAATCGCAAGTGTTTATTACAACCATTCCTGGAAGCATTTTCATCATTCCGATATCCTCTAAAGTTTGGTGTGTTGCACCATCTTCACCTAAGGTTAAACCAGAATGCGAAGCACAAATTTTCACATTTTTATCTGAATATGCTATGGATTGTCGGATTTGATCATACACTCTTGCCGTTGAAAAATTTGCAAAAGTTCCAGTAAACGGAATTTTTCCGCCAATTGTCATTCCTGCTGCAATTCCCATCATATTTGCTTCGGCAATACCTATTTGAAAGAATCTCTCTGGATTTTGCTTTTTAAAATCACCCATTTTTAACGAGCCTATTAAATCTGCACATAATGCAACCACATTTTTATTGGTCTTACCTAATTCTGTCAAGGCATCGCCAAAACCAGAACGTGTATCAATTTTTTCTGTAAATGTATATTTTTTCATGGTAAATATTTTAATAGGTATATTTGTAGCAAAAATAAGATAGTTATCTTAAAAAACAACTTAAAACTTTAGTATTTCTTTATAGAACTTATGAACAGGAAAACCGACAATATTATGGTAACTTCCTTTTATCTTTTTTATCGCAATTAATCCTATCCATTCTTGAATTCCGTAACTTCCTGCCTTATCTAGTGGTTGGTATTTTTCTACGTAATAATTAATTTCGGTATTGGTTAATTTATTAAAAACCACCTTGGTAACATCGTTAAAAACCACTTGTTTATTTTTTGATTTTAAGCAAATAGAAGTAATTACCTTGTGTTTGTTATTAGATAATTTTTTTAGCATTTGTTTTGCCTCTTGCAAATTTTTTGGTTTCTCTAAAGGCTTCCCTTTAAACCAAACGATAGTATCGGAAGTAATTAAAATATCATTCTCTTTTAAATTTGTAAAGACACTTGCTTTTAGTTCTGCCAAGTAATCGGTAATTTCTTTTTCTTTTAAATTTTCGGAATAATTTTCTGCAATTTCACGAGTTTCGATAACAAACGGAATGTTTAATTCCTTTAACATTTGTTGCCTTCTAGGAGATTTTGATGCTAGAATAATATTTTTATTTTTTAATTTTTCTAAGAATAGCATAAGGAACTGATTAAGATAAAATGAATAAACTAAAAACACCTAAAACCATAACAATTTTAAGAAAATTACTGCTAAAAGTAAGGCTTTTATTTTGAATAACTATGATAAGATAAAATAATGGTAAAACAACAACTAAAAATAAATAGATACTAAAATAGATTTGGTAAAATGAAAAATAATCCATCCAAAAGCTTAAAAAAAGTAGAATACATAATAAAATTACTTTTACAATATAAATACTTTTATTTTTACCAAAAGCAATTGCTAATGTTTTCATTTTTAAGATTTTATCTCCTTTAACATCTTGAATATCTTTAATTATTTCTCGTGCAAAATTTAACAAAAAAGCAAAGAGAAAATAAAAATATAAAATGGTAAAATGACCATTGCCTTTAAGTTCTAATAAACCCAAAAATAAGATAGGAAATGCCGTTAAAAAAGAAACAATTATATTTCCGATAAGGAATTTCTTTTTAAAATAGCTAGAATACACGTATAATAAAGCAATTGTAACAGGATATATCCATAAATACGTTTCCTTATTAGCGAATACGCTTAGAAACACACCAAGTACTAATCCCAAAAAAGCAAGGATATAATAGAGAATATATGCCTTTTTTTTACTAATAATAACCGTAACTATTTGCTTATTTGGTTTATTTATAGCATCGGTTTTTATATCAAAAATATCATTTATAATATTACCAGAAGCTGCTACCAATACAATAGAAAATACAAATAAAAAAAATTGAAAATCCGATAAATTATGTGTCATTTTACTGATTAATAAATACTTAAATAAAAGCAAGGTAAAAATTATGATAATCAGATTTTTATACCGTATTAATTTAAAAAAATACATCTATTAAGAAAAATTCTTTTTTACTCGTGCTAAATCTCTTTTGGTATCCCGTTCTTTCATTACATTGCGTTTATCGTGTAATTTTTTACCACGAGCAAGAGCGATTTCTAGTTTTGCCAAACCGTTTTCATTTAAAAATAATTTTAACGGAATAATGGTTAATCCTGAATTTTTTACATCTTTTTCTAGTTTTTTTATTTCTCTTTTATTTAAAAGTAATTTTCTAGTGCTTTTTGGTTTGTGGTTGTAGCTTGTGCCGTAAGTATATTCCTCAATATACATATTAACGACAAATAATTCGCCAAAATCGTTAAATTCGCAAAAGCTTTCCGTAATTCTTGCTTTGCTTTGTCTAATGGATTTTATTTCTGTTCCTGTTAAAACAATTCCTGCAGTGTACCGCTTTAAAAGTTCGTATTCAAAACGTGCTTTTTTATTTACAATGTTAATATTTGGTTGCATAGAGGCAAAAATACAGAAAAATTATTATCGAAGTAGTTAATATTGCCACTAATATTCTACTTTTGTCAAATATTTTAATTTATGATATTAACCGATACACACACACATCTTTACGCCGAACAGTTTGATACAGACCGAAAAGAAGCTATCCAACGAGCAATGGATTTAGGAATTTCTCGTTTTTTTATACCTGCAATTGATTCCGAAACTACGGAAAGTATGCTTGTTTTGGAAAAAGATTTTCCTGATGCTATTTTTTTGATGATGGGTTTGCATCCAACACATGTAAAAGAAAATTTTAAAGAGGAACTGACACACGTAAAAAGTTGGTTAGATAAACGTAAATTCTATGCAGTTGGTGAAATCGGAATGGATTTATATTGGGATAAATCTTTTGTACAACAGCAGCAAGATGCCTTTAAATTGCAAATTGAATGGGCAAAACAAAAAAAATTACCTATCGTAATTCATTGCAGAGAGGCTTTTGACGAAGTTTTTGAAGTACTAAACGACTGTAAAGATGAGAATCTTTTTGGTATTTTTCATTGCTTTACAGGGAATTTAGAACAAGCAAAAACTGCAATTTCGTATAATATGAAACTTGGCATTGGAGGTGTTGTAACCTTCAAAAATGGTAAAATAGATAAATTTTTAAACGAAATACCACTAAAAAACATTGTTTTAGAAACCGATTCGCCTTACTTAGCCCCCACACCATTTCGCGGTAAACGCAACGAGAGTAGCTATTTACTAAATATTGCAAATAAAGTTTCGGAAATTTATAATGTTCCTCTTGACGAAATTGCCAAGATTACCACTAAAAATTCTATGGATGTATTTGGCATCTAACAAATAATTTGATTTATTTTTCGTTTACAGTTTATGAAAAAGATAGTATTTCTCTTTTTTGCATTAATTCCGTTTTTTGCTGTATCGCAAAATAAAAATACAGTTACAAAATCTATTTTATTAAAAAACGACACTATTAAAATAGATTCAGTTAGTATTATGCCTTTTTATTTTTCCATTATTGGAAACAATGACAAAAAGATAGATACGAGTCGGTTTAAAGTTGACTATGTAAATTCATTACTAATTCTTAAAGACACTACTCTTTTTAATAAAAAAATACAACTAACCTATCAAAAATACCCTGCTTTTCTTACCAAAAAATACCAAGATTTAGACACCAATTTAATCGTTAATAATACAAATGATCGGTCAAAATTATATGGTGTCCCTAAAAATAGTAATAAAAATGATAATCCATTTAAAGGTTTAGAAACTAAAGGAAATATTTCTAGAGGAATAACCATGGGAAACAACCAAGATGGCGTTTTAGACTCTAATTTAAAACTACAAATTCAAGGAAATTTATCTAGCAGAGTAAAAATCCGAGCAAATATAATTGATAGCAACATCCCTATACAAAACAACGGTTACACACAACGATTAGATCAATTTGACAAAGTATTTATTGAATTATTTACCGATTCTTGGCGTGTTACAGCTGGTGATTTGAATTTTAAAAACCAACAAAATAAATACCTGAATTTTACCAAAAGAGTTTCTGGTATATCCTTAGAAACCAAACTAAAACACAAAAATTCTAAAACCAATTTATACACATCAGGAGCTTTGGTACGTGGCAAATTTACAAGCATCAATATTCAAGCACAAAATGCTAATCAAGGACCTTACAAAATAACTAGTTTAGAAAACACCTATTACTTACTTATTGAAAATTCTGAAACTGTTTATGTAAATGGTTTGCCAATAAAAAGAGGAAAAGACAACGATTATACCATAGATTACAACACAGCAGAAATTACTTTTAATCCAACTTTCCCGATAAATGCAACTATGCGAATTTATGTAGAATTTCAAATTAGCGA
>CAMZLT010000195.1 GCA_947311745.1 uncultured Flavobacteriaceae bacterium
TGAATTACCAAACCATCCGTGGTTTGTTGCTGTTCAATTTCATCCAGAGTATAAAAGTACCGTTTTAAATCCGCATCCGTTGTTTGTCGATTTTATTAAGGCTGGTTTGGATATGGTGTAAAATAGTCTAAAAGAAATTTTATTTTTTTGTTATTTACAAGTAAAAATAATAAATTTTTATGCTTCTTTATCCAATCATTTTCTTAGAAACACGATTACTAGCAATAAACGAAGCGATGAAACCAAGGCTCAAAATAGTCGCAAGAACAACCAATACATTACTAAATAAAAATGTAACAGGATACGAAAGGGATGCATTAATTTTTATAAATCCGAATTTACTTTGTAATAACACAAAAATTATAGCAAGTACCAAACCAACAACTAAACCGTAAATTGTCAATAAAAAACCTTGTAAAAAGAATATTTTTTTTAACTCTTTAAAAGGCAAACCAATACTAAAGAGCGTTTTAAGATTTTCCTTTTTGTCTAAAATCATCATTAAAATTGCTCCGATAACATTAAAAAAAGCAATAATTCCTATTAAAGTAGCTATTAAATACGAAAAAAAATGTTCCATATTTAACATTTTATAAATACTTTCGTTTAGTTGTTTTCTAGTTTTTATACTGTAATCAGCACCTAATTTTTCTTTTAAATTATCCGAAAATAATTCAGGATTAACATTTTTTTGCAAGCGTATTTCAATTGCCGAAACTTGATTCTCTTTAAAGCCTAATAGCTTCTGTACAATAGTGAAAGGTGCAAAAATAAATTTCTGATCCATATCAGGAGTTAATCTAAAAACACCAATGGTTTGGGTACGCAATTTATTAAACGAATTTTGATTTAACTGACCTTTACCTGGTTTTGGCACAAAAATTTGGATACTTTCACCATACGAATTTGGTAATGATTCTATTTTGTTGGCAATAGAAAGTCCTATAACCAAAGCATTTTTTTCTTTTTCCGAAAACCATTCACCAAGATATAATGTGGTATCCATTTTATTAACTTTGGTATAGTTTTTATCTACACCTTTTAATATGGTTGCGACACGTTTTCCGCTATTTTCAACTAGAGCATGTTCTTCAATTACTTTAGAAAAAGCAGTAATTTTTTTATCTTGCAGCAGTTTTGCCATTTTTTGATTAAGGATAAATGTTTTGCCATTTTCTGCTTGTATTTTTATATCTGGATCTGCGGTATTTAAAAACGATTCGTTAAACGAAATCAAGCCAGAAAAAGCAGATAAAACAATAAACAAAGCCATGGTGCTAATAACCACACCAATCATAGCTATTTTAGTAATAATATTTATGGTATTATTACTACTTTTAGTAAATAAATATCGCTTTGCTATGTATAAGGATGTATTCAGAATTATTATTTTTATCTTTCAAAAAAATAGATGCAAATTTTACAGTTAATCTTTTATCGGATTATCTACATTTCCTTTTAAAACCGAATCAATTTTATCGATATAATCTAAAGAATCGTCTTTAAAAAAGATCAAAACAGGAGCACGACGCAACTGATTTTTTGTACGTCTAGCAAGTTCATAACGAATTGTTGCTGCATTCTTTGTCATCGCATCTACTAAAGTGTCTAAATGCTCACTAGGAAAAACACTTACGTAAATTTTAGCTTCCGTTAAATCGGAAGTAACATACACTTTTGTTATCGTAATTAAAACACCTCTAAGTGTTTCCCTTGCTTCGCCTTGTAAAATATCGACTAAATCTTTTTGAATAACACCAGCTATTTTTTTTTGTCTATTAGTTTCTTGCATAAATTAAGTAAAATTCTTTTGCAAAAATACATATTTTTTTAGGCATCCTTCGTGTTTTATGATATATTTAAATATTTTTACAGAAAAAATGTATATTCGTAAAAAAAACAAAATGAAACGCTTGGCACTTCTTTTCGTATTATTAGGTTTGGTATTTTCTAGCCAAGCACAAGATGATAAAATTTGGATTAATATGTATAATAATACGTATTCCAATCAATTACTAATCGTTTTTTTAGATGCAGGAACAGACGGCTACGATCTACAATATGATGCAGATAGACCACAAGGCTATGTTATGGGATTTTATTCGGTTATTCCTGACCATTACTTAGCAATTCAAGCCTTACCTGTTTTAACTGGAGAAAAAATAATTCCGTTAGGGTATTATCAAAACGAACCAACTATTTCGGATTTAAATATCGGAATTGATCATTATCAAGGTAATTTTACAGATTATGAAGTATATTTGAAAGATTATTTATTAAATGTAGAACACGATTTACAGCAATCGGATTATGCCTTTATTTCGGATGGTGTTGGCTATTTTAACACGCGTTTTGAATTACGTATTGTTCCAAATGTATTGCATTCGGAATCTATTGCACAAGAAAAAATACGCATTACCATAAATTCAGCCTTTTTACAAGTACATGCAAGTTCAAATAAAATAAAGAATATTGCCATTTTTTCTATCTTAGGGAAAAAGTTATTTCAAGCTACATATAGCAGAAACGAAGTGGCAATAAGCAGAGAAAAAATTGATTATAAA
>CAMZLT010000196.1 GCA_947311745.1 uncultured Flavobacteriaceae bacterium
ATAATTAAAAACATAGTAAAATTAAATTTTTCACTTTTCACTTTTCACTTTTCATTGAGAAAAATAATTGGATTATTTTTCACTTTTCACTTTTCACTTTTCACTTATAGTCAGACACTAAAAAATTATATAGATGTCGCAATAGAAAATAATTCCGATATTAAAGTGCAAAATGCTTTATACGACTTAGAAAAGGAAAAAGTAAATGAAGTTGCAAGTTACGAAAGCACTACATTTGATGCAGGAGGATTTGTACTTACACCAGAAACACGAGTTGGTTCGCAAATATTTGAAGTTGGTGTAAATCAAAAGTTGCCTTGGTTTGGTGAGTTAGATGCAAAACGAAATTTTGCAAATGCAAAAGCAGCATTGAAAAAATACGATGTAAATCTATCTGAAAAAGAAATAATCTATCAGGTAAAAAAGGCATACTATAAAATTTACCAACAAAAGGCTACAACCGACATCTTAAAAGATAACAAACTAATTTTAAAAACATACGAAAATATGGCACTTGCAGCTTTAGAAAATAATCGTGCTACAATGAGCGATGTTTTGCGAATTCGAGTACAAAAAAACGAATTACATAGTAAAATGTTTCAAAATTTAAACAGCTTAGAAATACTATCTAAAAATTTTAATAAATTATTACAGCGTAATGAAAATAAACCGCTAAATATTACAGACAGTTTAAATGTTTTAGATATTCTAATTCTAAAAAGAAAAATAGATACACATCCAATTTTACAAAAAACAATAGAAAAAGAAAAAGTGTATCAAGCCGAAAATGACCTTGTAAAAATTAGCGAAAAACCAAAATTAGCAGTTGGATTAGATTATATTCTAGTAAAAAAATATAGCGATGTAAACCCTATTCAAAACGGAAAAGATATTGTAATGCCTAAAGTATCCATTTCAATTCCGTTATTTAATAAAAAGAAATACAAATCTAAATTTGAGCAAATTAAAATTAAAGAACAAATGCTTTTCGATGAGTTAGAAGCTAAAAAAGTGCAATTAAAAATAGCTCTAGATCAAGCGATATTAGATTTAGATAATGCTATTTTAACCGTAGTAGCAGCTCAGAAAAATAAAGCAGAAATACAAAGAGCCATTAATGTAGATTTAAAAGCTTACGAAACAGGCATACTAAACTATGACAAAATATTACGATTACAATTGCAAAAAATCCGCTTTCAATTAATGGAAATTAAAGCAACTAAAAAAGCATATCTAGCCAAAGCTAAAATTGAATATTTAGTTAATTAAAAACAATATTATGAACAAAAAAGCAATTTATGTATTAGTAATCACAGTATTAACATTAACTGCGTGTAAAGATGGTAAAAAAGACAATCCATCAACAGACCATTCAAAAATGGAAATGAATAAAGACCATAATGATGGACACGACCATTCAAAAATGGAAATGAAAAATGCCGATGGATACAATCATGACCATTCAAAAATGGCAAGAGAAATGACACATAATGAAAAAAATATCGAACAAAATAAGACAAAAAATCCAGCTACAACACCAATCATCAATGCATATTTACAAATTAAAAATGGATTAGTTGCTACTGATAAGTCGGCAACAGCAAAAGGTGCAGCAGCTTTATTAAAAGCTTTTAAAGAGTTTGATATGACTAAATTATCTGGTGATACACATAAAGAATATATGGAAATTTTAGAAAATGCTACAGAACAAGCAGAACACATCGAAAAAAGTCCAATAGATCATCAAAGAGAATATTTTGAAGTATTAAGTACAGATATAACCGATATGATAGCACTTTTAGGAACTGAAAAAACCTTGTACCAAGATCATTGTCCTATGGCAAACGGAGGTAAAGGAGCAGATTGGTTAAGCGAAATAAAAGAAATTAAAAATCCATATTTTGGAAGTAAAATGATGAAATGTGGTTCGGTTAAAAAGTAGATTAATTAAAAGTGATGAATTATGAGTGATGAGTTATGAGTTGTGAATTATGAGTGATGAATGATGAGTTGTGAGTTATGAATTATGAGTGATGAGTTATGAATTATGGGTTATGAATGGCGAGTGATGAATTATGAATGATGAGTTATGAATGATAATGTACCAGTCATTGCGAGGGAGGAACGACCGAAGCAATCTGTTAGTTACGAAGTAATCTTTTTATTAAAAAACAAATTAAACAATAGAAAATGAAAAAATATTTTAAAAAAATCGGTTTAGGCTTATTGCTAATTTTTATAGCAATACAATTTATTCCAACAACCAAAAATGAAAGTACGGAAACGTTAAAAAGTGATTTTGTAGAAGTTTTTAATCCTCCTAAAAATATTGCAACTAAATTAAAAACAGCTTGTTATGATTGCCATAGTAATAATACAGCGTATCCTTGGTATAACAAAATACAACCTGTAGCTTGGTTTTTAGAGCACCATATCGAGGAAGCAAAAGAGGAATTAAATTTTTCAGAATTTGGAAACTATTCCAAACGAAAACAAAAAAGTAAGTTAAAATCAATTAAAAACGAAATTAAAGATGCTGAAATGCCTTTAAAATCCTATTTAATAATGCACAAAAATGCTACATTTTCTAAAGCAGAACAAAAAGAATTTATAGCATACTTTAATAAAATAAGAGAGTAGTAATTAAAATTAATTCTAATGAAAACAAAACAAATAATAAGTATAATTGCGATTTTGGTACTAGGTATTTTTATCGGAAAATACGTTTTAAACGGAAACGAAAATACTTCAGAAAATACTTCTCATATAGGAGAAACCACAGCCGAACATTGGACTTGTTCTATGCATCCTCAAATAGATATGCCAGAATTTGGACAATGTCCTATTTGCGGAATGGATTTAATACCAAAAACCGATTCC
>CAMZLT010000197.1 GCA_947311745.1 uncultured Flavobacteriaceae bacterium
CCAGAACGACGCAATTTCGTGAAAATAACCGAACTTTTTTAACAAAAATGATTCAAAAAGGAAAATTAATCTATACTACTCAAGCGTTTTTGCCGAATTTAAGCAATTCCGATTTAATCGGATATACACCAGAAAAATTAGAGTGGTGTTCACTTAACGAACAAATGATTTGGACGTATTTTTTAGAGAAAGAATTATTATATAGTACAGATTCAAAATTGGATCGACGTTTTTTAGAGGATGCTCCTTTTACAAAATTTTATTTGGATATTGACAACCAGTCTCCTGGTAGAATAGGTGAGTGGCTTGGTTGGCAAATTGTGCAAGAATATATGAAAAACAATACGATTACTTTGCAAGAAATGTTGCGAGTGCCAAATGATGAAATTTTTAAAAAATCAAAATATAAGCCTCGTAAATAAAATACAATAAAAAAATAGATTATGATAAATATACTTTGGGTTGACGACGAAATAGATTTACTTAAACCGCACATTCTTTTTTTAGAAAAAAAAGGATATCAAGTAACCACATCTACAAATGGTGCAGATGCTATTGATTTGGTTAAAGAGCAACGAAAATTAGATATCGTTTTTTTAGACGAAAATATGCCAGGATTAAACGGAATAGAAACCTTACAGCAATTAAAAACAATCCGACCAAATTTGCCTGTCGTAATGATTACCAAAAGTGAAGAGGAATATATTATGGAAGAGGCGATTGGTGCTAAAATTGCCGATTATTTAATAAAACCCGTAAATCCTAGTCAGATATTACTTAGTTTAAAGAAAAATTTAGATCATTCTAGGTTAATTTCACAAAAAACAACATCAAATTACCAACAAGAATTTCGTAAAATATCTATGGATTTGGCAATGGTCAATTCGTATGAAGAATGGATAGATTTATATAAAAAATTGGTGCATTGGGAAATTGAATTAGAATCTATTGCAGATACAGGAATGTTAGAAATTTTAAAGGCACAAAAAACCGAAGCAAATGCGTTATTTTTTAAATTTATACGTAATAATTATGAGGATTGGTTTAAAAACGGAAGCGATTATTCACCAATCTTATCACACCAGCTTTTTAGAAAAGTAATTGCTCCTGTAATCAAACAAGAAAAAACTTTGCTAATTGTAATTGACAATCTGAGATATGACCAATTGCGTGTTATGGAGCCAATACTTAATTCGTATTATAAAAAGAAAGAAGAGGTTACTTTTTTTAGTATTTTACCAACAGCCACACAATATGCTCGAAATGCTATTTTTTCTGGATTAACACCTTCCGAAATGGAAAAAAAACATCCAAATTATTGGAAAAACGATACCGATGAAGGAGGGAAAAATTTATATGAAAACGAATTTTTAACGGCACAATTAAAACGTTTAAATTTAAATATAAAGCATGATTATTTTAAAATAACAAGCTTAAATAAAGGAAAAGATTTAGCAAATAATTTTAATAAAATTAAAGAAAACGATCTAACCGTTGTTGTATATAATTTTGTGGATATGTTATCGCATTCACGAACCGAAATGGATATGATTAAAGAACTTGCAGGTGATGATAAAGCATATCGTTCGTTAACTTTAAGTTGGTTTAATAATTCACCTTTGCTTGAAATGATTGTTAAAGCACAAGAAATGGGATTAAAATTAATTATTACAACCGATCACGGAACTATTAACGTAAATAAAGCCTCTAAAGTAATAGGAACAAAGGAAATAACAACTAATTTGCGTTATAAAACAGGTCGAAGTTTAAGTTATACGGATAAAGATGTCTTTGCTATTGATAATCCTGCTCAAGTTGGATTGCCTTCAGGGCATATGACTAGTAAATTTATTTTTGCAAAAGAGGATTGTTTTTTCGCATATCCTAATAATTTCAATCATTTTGTAAAGTATTATAAAAACACATATCAACACGGAGGTATTTCCTTAGAAGAAATGATTATTCCTTGTGTGGTTTATGATGCAAAGTAAAGTGAGTTTAATACCAATTTAGGTTTAATTTTGTCGTCGGATTTTTTCTATACCATCAATTTTTTTGAGAGCAGTCATTAATTTTTTAAGATGTTCGTTATTGTTGATTCCTACAGTGATTTTCCCTTCAAAATACCCTTCACCACCAGAGATATTTATGTTGTATAATTTTACCTTTTGATTTTGAGAAATAACATTTGAAACTTCACCAACTAAACCATCGTGATCTACTCCTTTTAAAATTAAAACAACTTTATGTTCTTGTAATTTTGAGTCAATCCATTTTGCAGGTAAAATCCGATATGCATAATTTGCTTGTAGTGAAACAGCATTAGGACAGGAGTATTTATGTATTTTAATACCTTCGTTAATGGTTATAAAACCAAAAACTTTATCACCAGGAATTGGAGCACAGCATTTAGCTTTTTTATACTCTAATTTTTCCTCATCTTTTCCAAAGACGAGCATATCGTAGTTTAACGAAAGATCATCATTTTTGTTAGTCGTTTGGTTTTCGTTCTTTTTTCTAATTTTAGTTTTAAAAAAATTTAAAAAAGTATTGCTTCGTTGTGCAGCAAATTTTTTGAGTTCTGCATTTTCGATGTTTCCGTTACCAAAGCGAACAAATAAATCTTGGCTAGTTTTTAAATTGAAAAAATTAACTAATTCATTAAGTGTGTTTTCATTGAACGGAATTTTAATATGTCGTAATTTTCTAGTTAAAATCTCTTTTCCTTGACTTGCAATTTCTTTTTGTGCTTCTTTTAAAGAGGATTTAATTTTTGATTTTGCACTAGCTGTTTTTACAAAATCCAATGTACAGTAAACTTTGATGATGTATACTAAACGGATTCGATGTGACACTTTCAGTCAGAAAGTAGTGTAATTATGTTATCGACAGGACGTGTGTCGACAA
>CAMZLT010000198.1 GCA_947311745.1 uncultured Flavobacteriaceae bacterium
AGCTTACATCACCAATTATTTTACCATTTTTACCTAAAATTATTCGTGCACTAGTTTTAATTGTTCCTTCAACAATTCCGTCGATGCGAAAATCACCTTCAGAAATAATATCGCCTTTAAAAACGGTATTTGCTCCTATTATATTTCTTTCATTCATTTGATTTGTGCTTTGCTTATTTTTTTTATCGGAAAACATACTTTTATATTAAAGATTACTAATTAATTGTTTAATTTTAACCACCAAAACCTGGAGGTCCCATTGATTTTCCTTTTCTTTTTTTTGCTTTTATTCTTTTCATCATCTCGTCATTTGACGGACGTTTTGGTTTTAAATTTTTACGTATTTTTTGTTTGTTATACTTTAATTCTTTTTTCGGATTTTCTTTTTTATTTTCTTTTTTCACAGGTGTTATACCGTTTAAGAAATCTAATATTTCTTGTGCTCGTTTTCCTTCATCGGTATTTGGAAAATTATCTACAACATAGGTTAAGGCTTTAATATATGCTTCTTTTCCTTTTGTTTTTGCTATTGCTTGTGCTTTTAGTAATTCAAATTTTGCTATTAAAGGTGTTTCATCTAAAGTATTAATGTTTTTATTGCATTGTGTTATAACATTTTCGTATTCTTCGTATTCGTACAAACAATAGACTTTATAATATATGTTTTCAGGAGAATTACTATCGTCTAAAACTTCTTTAGAATTTGGATTTTCAATAATATGAGCGTATCTAGAATCTGCAAAATTATTTATTATTTTATTTTTGTAATGGTTTTGTTTATCGGCATCAATCCCATCAAAAGCCTGATAAAGATGGTAATAAGATGGTAATAGTAATTTTGAATCTGGTTTGAAATCCAACAAATTTTCTAATTTGATAATTGCTAATTTTGGTTTTTTAAACTGTTCTTTATAAATTACACCTAGCTTATAATACGCTTTATTTCTTTGTGAGGTAATGCTATCAATTTTTATTGCTTCGCTAGGTATTTTAGCTAAGTAGGTTTCTACTTCGTATTTTTTTGTGTCTTTTTCTTCTTCTGTTTCTGTTGCATCTTCTTTATCTGATTTTTCATTAGCACTATCAGAAGTACTAGAAATTCGCCAATTATCAGCTAACGCTCTATTTCCCCAAACTTTTTTGAATTCTTGTTCGCCAAAACTTACAGTTTGCACATTATAAAAGTAAAATTTAGCTAATTTTCCTGTACTTTGCTTAGATCCTAAATTTCCGAAACCACTAAAACTAGCACTTTTTTTATTTTCTGCAATTATTTTAGCTTCTGCATCTTTTGCTTTTAACTTTTTAATGTATTCTTCAAAATAGGATATTCTAGCTGTTGAATCCATTGCAATTAAATTTAGAATACTATCATTTTTCTTTGTAATTCCTTCTAATCGAATGACATTTTCTAAACTTTTACGTTTTCGTGTAATACGACGAATTCGGAGCGTTTTTTCGTCTTTTGTAATGTTTAAAACACTATCATAGTATGCACCAGCATCTACAAAATTTGCTTTATCAAAATATATATTTCCTAATTGTTCGTAGGCAAAATCTTTTTCTTGATCGTGTGCTTGTTTGGTTCGCAATGCCTTTTTAAAATAACTAATTGCTTGGTCTGGCTTGTCGTTTAGTAATTTAATTTTTCCTATTTGATAAAAAATTCCGTCTAAAAAAGGTCTGTTATCTCTATTTTTAGTTAATTTTTCTAGTCCTTCTAGCATTAAAGCTGTATCATCGGTATCTTTATTATAGTTTTTTGCACGTTCAATTTTTGCATAAATTTGAAAGCGATATGGTGCTTTTTTATCGTTTGCAATTTTATCAAAAACCATATTTGAGGAATCTATTTTACTTTCGTTACGATATAATTGTCCTAATACAAAAGCATTTCTAGTTGCTTGATTAACATTCTTTTTAGTAACTGCTAAAGCTTGATTAAGATGGTTTATGGTTTGTTGTATGCTATCTTGTTTTAGATATGCCATTGCTAATGCTGTGTGTGCTGCATCTTGAATGGTTTCAGGAATATTTTTTTGTTTTAACAGGTATTTTTCTAGTTTGTATATAGCATCATCCTCTTGTCCTAATCTAATTAAGGTTTTGGCTTCCCAAATTCGTGCTTGTTCAAAGAGATTGGATTTAGGATATTTTTTAATCATGTATTTAAAAGTCTCCAAGGCAGGAACGAATCGCTGATCGTAGTATCGTGCTCTTCCTAATAAAAAATAAGCATCATCAATTTGTTTGTTTTTTTCTTTTGTTCCGATATTAATCGAATGCTTTTGCACAGCTTTTACAGCTTTTTCTTCTGCTCTAGCAAAACCAGTTGCTGTAGATTTAGAGGTTGTTTTACCACCTCCACTTATATCCTTGTTAGAATTTCTTTTAGTATTTCCTTTCCCAATTCTTTTACTTGCGGCTTTGCTCTTAGTTGCCATTTTTGAGTTTGGTGCTGTTGGTAAAGCCAAGATTTTTTCTTCCTCAATTTTTAATGGTTCTATTGGTAATAATTTTGTAAAATCGTCTTTATAAGCATCATCAAGTTGCTTTTTTGCTTTTTCAAAAGCTACTTTTCCGTTATAAAGCACGTTGTATTTGGCTGCTGTAGTATGTACAGCACGACTTATAAACGTGTTTTTTTGGGTAGAGCAACTCCAAAATATCATAGATATTATGAAAATTGCAAGGTATAAATTTATGTTTTTTTTCAAAATATATTTTTTGTACTAAATAAACTGCGTACTCTTTAAATTATTGTATAATAAGATTTGTAAAAGTACAAATAATTTTTAAAATAGAATTTTTAGGACACAAATAAAAATATTGTTGTTTAATAAAAGGTGATATTCCTTTTTAATATTACAGTAATGCTTCTAAATTGTTAGGGCTTATTTTAATAGTTTTCTCTACTTTATATGTTTCCAAAAAACTTTTTGGAAATCGGTATCGTTTATTTGCATTCCATTTAAATTCGTAGGCAACTATTTTTCCTTGATTGGTTTTAATAAGATCGATTTCTGCACCATCATAGGTACGCCAAAAATAAAATTCTGAATTTATAAAAGCATAAACATCATTTTTTATAATTTCGTTAATACAAAAATTTTCCCATAACATACCTATATCATTTCTATTTTCAAGATTAGAGAAATTGTTAAGTATGGCGTTGCGAATTCCTAAATCATAAAAAAAGAATTTTTTAGATTTTTTTATCTCACTTCGTATATTTTTACTAAACGATGGCAAGGCATATATAACAAAACTTTTCTCTAATAAATCTATATATTTTTCTATTGTTTTTACATTTACTTTAAGCAAATTTGCTAGTTCATTATAAGATACTTGTGAGCCTACTTGTAAGGCTAAAGCTTTTAACAATTTTCGTAAAAGATTGGGATTACGCAAATTTTGATAACTAAGTACATCTTGATATAGATAATCAGAAGCTAGTTGCATTAGTTTTAGCCTCTTATGACTCGTTTTTAAATCTACTATTTCTGGATAAGAACCATAAATAAGTAGCTGCTCTAAATTTTCTTTAAACCATAACCAATTGTGCTTACTTTGTATTTCTTTTAAAGATAGTGGAAAAAGTTTAAAAGTTATATTTCGTCCTGTTAAAGGTTCAATTATTTTATTTGCTAATTTGAAACTACTAGAACCTGTAACTATTAATTTTGTGCTAATTGATTTATCATCATAAATAAGTTTAAGAACCTGACCTATATTTTTAATTACTTGAGCCTCATCAAACACTACCAAACTATAATTTTCTAAAAGTAGTTTTATTTGGTTCATATTTTTATTTTCTAAAATTTCTGCAACATGTGGCAATTCGCAATTATATATTATGGAATTATCTATTTTAGAAACTATTTTTTCTAACAAAGTAGTTTTTCCAACTTGTCTTGCACCATATAAAATGATTATCTCTTTAGATTGTAACCATTCTTCTATACTTTTTAGTATCGTTCTAGTGTACATTTTTATTAAATTAGAATACAAATATATAAAAATTAATTTTTAAAATACTAAAATTAAGCCTAAAATTAGTATTTAAATACTAAAATTAAGCCTAAAATTAGTATTTGGATAGTACAAAAATTACAATTTTACAATTTTCGTTTTATACGTGTTTTCTTTTGAAATTGTTTTAACAAAATAAATTCCTTTATTAAGTTTGCTCAGATTTATTTGTTTTGTATTTTTTGTTTGGAATAATTTTTTGCCATTTAAAGTGTATACTTCAACGGTAAAATCTTGCGAAAAATCTGCTTTAATATATAAAAAATCTGCTGTTGGATTTGGATATATTTGTATTGGAATTATTGCATTATTACTAATTGCATTTGTAGTTACATTGTGTATTACACCAACTGCGTCTAAATCAAAACCTCCTGAAGCAAATTCGGTTGGATATGGATCGTTTACGATATTATTTTGACTATCATAGGTAGCATAATTTGTATCAATTGTTCCGATTACATCTATAATTTTGATGTAATTGATGTTGTTTAAATCTACGGTTGTTCCTGAAATTAACGGAAGTAAATCTTGTAAATCAAAAGGTGTTCCGTAATTATTTATATATTTTCCTGCAAAATTATGTAAATATCTTGCATTAATAAATCCAAAACCATCAATTTGGTTTGTAGCATCTATTTCGGTAATTGCAGGAAACCGAACGTATTCTACGCCATCTGTGCTAACTTCTACAAATGCTAGTTCTAAAAATGCTAGTTCTGAACCTTCTTGTTCTAAAAATCCGTTTTCAAAAATAGCAAAATCGTAGCCATTTCCGTTTGTTATGGCATGTTCAAATTGCACAATTGCTTCTCCACCATCACCTAAACTTACGATGTTTGGTGTGCCATCTGCTATTCCTATTGCATCATTTTCTGAGCCAAAATTGGCAAAACCGCTAGAAACATTTGCAACATTTTGGTATCCTAAGGTAATGTTTACACTAGTTGCCCATTCTATAAAAACAGAATTATCTTTATGAATTGCTGTTGTTCCTGCAAAACCGACTTGTGGAGGGAAACTTTGTGCCGAACTTTTTGTTAATGTACTAAACAGACAAATAATAAAGATAATTCTATTCATTTTTATATTATTTTAAGAGTAGTTTTTTGGTTATTACTTGATTGTCTTTTTCTATTTTTACAAAATAAATTCCTGAATTAAAATCACTTAAATCTATATTTTGATTTTCAGAATAGTTTGGATTGGAAAAAATTTGCTTTCCGTTAAGGTCAAAAATAGTAATATTTGCATTGGCAACATTAGAAATTTTAAACATTCCTAAAGAAGGATTTGGAAATACGTTTATATTATTTTTGGATAAATTTTGTGAAACGGAAGCAGTTGCTGTAACAATATTGTCCATACAAAAATATTTTGGAGTATAACCATTATCAGATGCTGCTGATGCGAGTTGAAATTTTAATCCACCAACTTCACCTAAAGAGCTTAGATCTACATTTGTCCAATCGTCTATAATATACGCATTTCCGTTGGTGAAATCTGCTAATTGAAAATCTAGAGAATTTCCAGTGCTACCGTCTGCTAAAACTGCGGTTATGGTTAAGGTAAAATAATCGCCTGCTACATACGTTCCTGTTCCTGTTCCGTCCGAACCATTCATATAATGGTATGCCCAAACGGAATTAGTTATTGCCATAGAGGCAACGGTTGCAGGACTATCAAATGTTATTGTTTCACCTCCGTAAAGATAAGCAATTACGTAATTTGAAGAGCTATTTGCTCCTCCACCATTAGGTGAATATGCCGAATAATTTGTCCAAGATGCTGTGGTTAAGTCGGTTTGATTGGAGTAGGAGAAACCATTCCAATAATCATACGCTCCTGTATCTGCATAGTTTACATATAGATTTGCTCCGTTATCGGAGTAATAAATCATTTGCGGATCGCCAGTTCCTGTGTATTCGGTTGCTCCGTTAAAAAAACCAGAAGCTGGAACGGTTAAA
>CAMZLT010000199.1 GCA_947311745.1 uncultured Flavobacteriaceae bacterium
ATAATTAACGCATTTAACAATTAAGGAGGTTAAATACTTAGTCAACACGACCTTTTTACTACCAACACAGTAGTAAAAATCTCCCGTTGCACTTGTAACATCTATTCTTGTCATTACGGTTCTTTTTTTGTTAGTGGTTTACGCTTGCAGTAAACCGTACCTCTTATTTGGTTTTATCTAACCGTATTGGTCGTAACTTTTGCTACTTGTACAACTAAACTGCTTTTGCAGTGTTGTACCAAACCATTGGCTAAACAAAACTTGCCTAAATTATTAAAAAATTAGTATCTTTGCGTGTTAAACCTTTGGTTTGATATTCATGAGCATTCAAAAATTGCTTTTCCGGGCTTATTTGGATGCTCTTTTTTGTTGTTTGTTTTTTTTATTCTTATAATTTGTTTTTTATCGTTATTTATACTTTAAATACTATTTTTTTCAAACAAAAATATGTTTGTGGTTTTAGTATGTGATAATTATACAAAAAATATTTTAATTACACAATACCTACAAAGGATTAGTTTTCGATACCTGTTTTTTTTTTTTTTTTGAATAACGTGTTTGTTATCAGATATATATGTTAAATTTAGCGTTTCCTTCAAATTTAACCTTTTTTTTAAAAAACGTCAAATCGATAAAAAACATTCTTAAAAACGTCAGTTTTAAGAGTAGCGAAATCTTACTTTTTTAAAAGAACTTTTAGCGTTGTTTTTTAAAATTTGTTAATAAAAAGTAAAATATTTATAGAGAGTAATTAAAAGGAAATATTTAAAATTTAAGGCAAAAGTTGTTTTAAAATATCGCTTTTTGATAATTTTGGTTCGTGAATGGAGTTTTTATATTCCATTTTCCAACCAAAAGTATCTACCATTTGTTCCATAATATTTAAGGTTTCAATAGCTTTATTTTGTGCAGATAGAAGCAAATTACTTTCCGGAATTTTATCGGCAATATTTTGTTTTACTTTTTTGTTTAATTCGGTTAATTCCGAAGCATCAAATTTATTAAACAAACCATTTTGTACATCGTAAAATTCCACATCAGTTTCAATGCTTAATACTTCAGGCTCTGGAAAGCTAATAATCTTTATTTTACGTTTGTCGGCATTTGCTTCAAAAAGTACTTTTTTCATATCGAAACCAATATATACTTTTGCATTTGCAAGTACAATAGCTTTCTTTTTACTAGAAACCATATTTAATAACGAGTTTTTCACATCCGAAAAATGCATTACTTCGTTAAAATTACCTTCTACGGTTATTAATTTAGACACATTTTTAATCTTATCTAATAAAACAACCGATTGCTCTTTAGACTTCTCTTTAAAAAAACTCTTTTTGGCAAATAAATAATAAATTGCCAAGCATAATAATCCGAAAACAAATCCTAAAATAAAGTTCATACGTTTCTTTTTCTATTACAAAATTACCTAAAATAAATTTAACAGTATTTATTTAACATATTTCATACCAAAAAATATATTTTTGCGTTTTTAAAGTAAAAATAGAATTATGTATAGAATTTTTATAGGAATCGTTTTATTTATGACGACTTTTTTTGCACAAGCACAAGAAATAGCAGATAATACTATTGGTCTTAGATTTGGTGATGATGATGGTTTAGGAGCAGAGATAAGTTACCAAAAAGCTATTTCGGAAATTAATCGAATTGAAGCTGGTTTGGCTTGGCGTAATGGCAAAAATTACAATGCTTTTAAACTTACAGGAACGTATCAATGGTTGTTTGCTATTGAAAGTATTTCAGGTATGAATTGGTATGTTGGAGCAGGAGGAGGTCTTGGTTCGTGGAGTGCAAAAAACGATTATACTGGTGAAAGTGGTACATTTTTATTTGCAGCAGGTGATATTGGTTTGGAATATAAATTTGAATTTCCGTTGTTAATTTCATTAGATTTTAGACCAGAATTGGGTTTTGTATCCTATAATAATGATTTAGGATTGGATTTTGCTTTCGGAGCAAGGTATGTTTTTTAAAAAAATAAGTATCTTTGAAAGGTAAAAACCTTCCAATTATGAAAACTTTTTTTAAAATACTGCTTGTTATCGTAGTAATTTCGTGTTCATCAGATGATTCTAATGCTGTAAGTTCTAGTTTTTCAGCAAAAATTAATGGTGTAGATTTTCAAGCATCTACCAAAGAAGCCATACTTTTAAATTCAAATAATTCCGATAGAACCTTAAGTGTGGTTGCTGCTAATTTGGACAATATAATTAGTTTGCAATTTAAAAGTAACATTACCACAAATACTTGTGTGGAACTAGGCACATATACCGAACAAGATGCTTATTTATTTTTAGATTATTTTTTAAATGATGGACTAAATACTGTTAGTGAACACAGTTCTATTTTTGATAACGGTTCTACGTCGTTAATTACAGTTACTTCGTGTGCAAACGGAAAAATTTCTGGTACTTTTAGTGCAACACTTTACAAACAAGCTACTTTACAAAATGAAATTGAAACACCAGAAATTGTAGAAATTACGGAAGGAAAGTTTGAAAACATAAAAATTACTTACAGAAATGATTAAGTTCCTTGGGTTATAAAACCTATCTTTGCAAAATAAAAATTTAAAATGAGTCACAAAGCAGGTTTTGTAAATATTATCGGAAATCCAAATGTTGGAAAATCCACTTTAATGAATGCCTTAATTGGCGAAAAGTTATCCATTATAACTTCTAAAGCACAAACGACACGTCATCGTATTTTAGGAATTGTAAATGGCGAGGATTTTCAGATAATTTTTTCGGACACACCAGGAATTATCAAACCAGCATATCAATTGCAAGAATCGATGATGGATTTTGTAAAATCTGCTTTTGAGGATGCTGATATTTTAATTTATATGGTTGAAATTGGAGAAAAAGATTTAAAAGATGCTGCTTTTTTTAGCAAGATAACCAATTCTAAAATTCCTGTTTTACTATTAATTAATAAGGTTGATAAATCCGAACAAGAACAAGTAGAATCTGCAGTTTCTTATTGGAAAGAAAAAGTACCAAATGCGTTAATCTTACCAATTTCGGCATTGCTTAATTTTAATATCGATTTGGTATCTAATAAAATAATTGAATTATTGCCAGAATCCCCAGCATTTTATCCAAAAGACCAATTAACCGATAAGCCAGAGCGTTTTTTTGTAAACGAAACCATTCGCGAAAAAATATTGGTACACTATAAAAAAGAAATTCCGTATGCTGTTGAAATTGATACGGAGGAATTTTTTGAGGATGCCAAAATAATTAAAATCCGTTCGGTTATTATGGTAGAACGCGATTCGCAAAAAGGAATTATTATTGGTCATAAAGGACTTTCGCTTAAACGTATCGGAACAGAAGCTCGTAAAGATTTAGAAAAGTTTTTTGGTAAAAAAATATTTTTAGAACTCTATGTTAAAGTAAATAAAAATTGGCGAAATAATATAAAACAATTACGCCGTTTTGGGTATAAGGATTAAATTATAATTTATATTAATTATTGTAATTAGTTTTGTTTTAGACTATTAATTAATTTTCTAAAATGAGGATAGTAAATTCTTCCCCAAAGTGGATTTTTTTCAAATTGATAGATTTCATTTTTTTCAGAATTATAAATTACAGGAATGGTAAACCCAGCCCATTTCTTTCCAGATTTTAATTTTCTACAATATTCTTTTGCTTCTCCATTTATTTTAGTAGAAATTAGAATTGATATTACTCCTAGACCAGATTGCAACCCTCTTGGCCATCCTTTATAATTCTCTTTTGAGAATTTAAAAGATTCTGTTAAATGGTTTTCAATTAAAGGAATAGTGATTTCTTTATCTCCTAAGTCTGTTGCAACTATAAAAGTATTTAGTTGAGTAGCAATCCAAGCCCACTTAAATTTCTTTTCATATCCAACAATAGTTTTTTTATCTAAAATGGTTGTTTCAGAATGGAAAATGCCATCTTTGGTTAGGTTTTTTTTAATTGATTCTGTATTCATATTTTTAATTAGCTATGGCAATTTTATATCTACAGTTTTACCAAAGCGACATTTTTGTGATGTAAAGTTATATTAATTTTTGTTAAAAGCAAATAAATATAACAACTTTTACATATAATCTTAAAAAACTAAAGCTGTTTAGTAAGCGATTGTACAATTTTATTATCCGACAAAAACTCTTTTAAAATCACTTTAATAGCAGTGTAGGTTGGTACAGCTACGACCATTCCTAAAATACCAAATAGCGATCCAAATATTAAAATAGATAAAAATATTTCTAAAGGATGCGATTTAACACTTTTTGAAAAAATTATAGGTTGGCTAACAAAATTATCTATTAATTGTGCAATTAAATATCCTATTAAAACATAACTTGTTTTTGGTAAAATTTGTGTTTGAAAATCCAAGGATAAATTGCTTGTCATGGTTAAAAAAACCATTAAAAACCCACCAACTAAGGGTCCGATATACGGAATTAAATTTAGTGTTGCACATAAAATAGCAATTACAATGGCATTTTCTACACCAAAAATACTCAATACAATGGTGTAAATAATAAATAGAATACTAATCTGAAATATTAAACCAATAAAGTACCTAGATAGTAAATCTTTTATTTTATCAAACGAACGTTTTACTTTAAATTCGCTTCCTTTTGGTGAAATAGTAAGTAAGGCTCTGTCGAATAATTTACTATCTTTCATAAAGAAAAACGAAATAAATAAAACCGAAAGTAAACCAATAGCAATGCTTCCAAAAGCACCAACAAGCGAATTTACTAAATCTGGTAATTTATTTAATTGAGAGGCAATATCTAAACTTTTTAATTGTTCAAAAATATTGATATTTCGCGTGTTAAAATAATCGTTTAAGTTATTAAAAGTATGCTGTATGTCTGCTTGAAATTTATCGCTATTGAGTAAGGATAAATTTTCGCTTTGTTTTTCTATTAACGGAAATAACATTCTAATAAAACCAATCATAATTAAAACAAAAAGAAACATTGTAGTAACTACAGCAATGGAATTCCGAAATTTTAATCGCTTTTTTAAAAACTTAATAATTGGTCTAGCAATCAATGCAACAACTGCTGCTATAGAAATATATGCAAGAATGGCCTGTATTTTATAAAAAAAATACAACAGTAATACAACACCAACTAAAATGGCTGTTGCTCTAACAATTCCGTTTGCGATTTCTTTTGATTTCATAATAATTTTTTAATGTAGCAATTTATCAATGTTTTTAATGTACTAATGTTTTAATGTAGCAATGTATAATGATATGTGTCTGTGTATTTATGTTTTTTAATTGTTTATTTTATTGGTTACTTTTTCAAAATCTAAACCACCATAGTTGCCAGAACTCATTAAAAGTAAGGCTGTATTGTCTAAATTTTGTTTAAAAAGAAATTCGTGAAATTCTGTTGGATTGGTAAAAACAAGTAAATCTTTTCTATTAAAAGCTTTATATATTTGCTCTTTACTAACTGTTTTTAATTTTTTAATGGCAACAGCATCAGGCGAATAAAAAACAACTGCTTTGTCTGCTTTGTCTAAAGCACCAACATATTCGTTTAAAAATTCAGCATTTAAACTACTATATGTATGTAATTCTAAGCAAGCAAGTAGTGTTTTATTAGCAAATTGTTCTTTAACCGAATCGGTTGTAGCTTTTACTTTACTTGGCGAATGTGCAAAATCTTTAAAAATAACCGAACTAAAATTCTGTGCTAATTTTTCCAAGCGTTTACTTGCACCTTTAAAACTAGTAATTGCTTCGTAAAACGCTTCTTCTTGTATGCCAATTAATTGGCAAATCCATTTTGCACCTTCTAAATTTTGTAAATTATGTTTACCAAATATTTCTAACGGAACGTCGCCAAATGGTGTTTCTAAATAGGTTATTCCGTTTTTAATATGGTGTTTAGGTGTTTTATAAGGATATTTTTTTATTACTTTTTCGGAAGTAGTTACTAGTTCATTTAAAACAGTATCTTCTTCATTATAGACAAGCATTCCGCCATTGGTAATTTTATCGATAAAAATTTTAAATTGCGATGTATAATTTTCAAAAGTAGGAAACACGTTGATGTGATCCCAAGCAATTCCGCTAAGTAAAGCGATATTTGGTTGGTATAAATGAAATTTAGGACGCAAATCTATTGGTGAACTTAGGTATTCGTCACCTTCTAAAATCATAAAATCGTTTTCTTTGGTGAGGTGTACCATGGTTTCAAAACCTGCTAATTGTGCACCAACCATATAATCAATTTCTTTGTCAAAATAATTCAACACATGTAAAATCATAGAAGTTATGGTTGTTTTTCCGTGACTTCCTCCGATTACTACTCTGGTTTTATGTTTGGATTGTTCGTATAAAAATTCAGGGTACGAATATATTTTTAAACCTAATTCTTGTGCTTTTATCAATTCAGGATTATCTTTTTTTGCATGCATTCCTAAAATGATGGCATCTATTTTTTTGGTGATTTTATTGGGAAACCAACCAAATTTTTCAGGTAATAAACCGTATTTTTCTAATCTAGATTTTGAAGGATCGTGAATAGTGTCATCTGATCCAGAAATCGATTCTCCTTTTTTGTGTAAAGCAATTGCTAAATTGTGCATTGCAGAACCGCCAATTGCTATAAAATGGATTTGCATAATTGTTTGTTTTCTAAAATTGTGAAAGACTTTCTTAAAATTAATTTTTGGGTTTTTGTCAAAAAAATGAGTTGTTTATTATTTTTATCCATTAGCACAATCGCTTAATAAAGTGCTTCTAACTTCTGCCCAAGTTTGTCCGTCTAACGGAACTTGTATCGCTGATGTAGCACCTACTTTATAGGTGTAAAAATCATCACCAGGTAAGTAACAATATTCTGTATCGGTTGCGTTACAGGTAAAACAATCAATTTGCGGACCATTAATACATTCGTTTTCTAGTTCTATTTTGATATTAGACCAATATTGTCCGTTTAACGGAATGTTAGTTGTTGCTCCACCATTTACCGAAACGGTGTAAAAATCGGCACCTTCGGCAATACAATATTCGGTTAAGGTGTTTTCACAAGTGTAGCATTCTTGATTTATAGTATCATCTGCTCCACACGAAGTTATTAGTAATAAGGTAAGAATCAGATATAAAAATGTATTTTTCATATAAATGGTTATTTGTTAGCAAATATAGGTAAAAAATGAGAAGTTTTGGGTTATTTGTAATGAAGTGATTTGTTTTTATGAAATTACTGTATCTTTGTGAAAAATGAGTGAATTATATTAGGTGCATACGAAAAATAAAATACCAGCAATATTCGAAATTCCGCAATCGGAATTAAAAGAATTAGACAAACTAATAAAGTCTTATAGAAAAAAACATATACGAAACTCACAAGAAATAGTAGATAAAGTTTTTAAAGAAAACCCTTCCATACTTCCGAAAATAAAAAATGGAAATGTTAGTAAATCTATTGCTGCATTGCGAAAAATTGTTTGGGACGAATATTTACTAGATGAAGTTGCATTTAATGTTGTTTTAATGAAAGATTTGTATAAAATTTTAGATACACCAAAACAAATTTTAGATTTATTATTTACAAATAAAGTAACCGAATTAAAAGGCGAAAAATTAAAGACAGAAATTGTAAAACTCTGTGGAGAATATGCAGGTAGAATTTTCCCATATATTTATAAAATTTCGTTGAGTAATACAAATTCGCGTCGTTCAAGAGCAGGAAAAACATTTGAAGCAATAATTTATAAAATTTACGATTGTTTGGATTATACTTTTGATTCGCAAAGTAAAGTAGGTAGAAAAATTTTTACAGAATTAGGTTTGGGTAAAAAAGTAGATTCGATTTTGCCAAACATAAAGGCATATGAAAAACGCAGAAATAAAACGATTATAGGAACAATGAAAACTTCTTTACGTGAACGTTGGCAAGAAGTAGCAGAGGAAATTGAACGAACTAAAATTCCTGAAATTCATTTATTAACAGCAGATGAATCTATATCTAAAAACAAAGCACAAGAAATGAGTAATCATAATATTATTGTAGTTGCTTATGATTGGATTGCCAATTCTGAATCGTTAAATGAAATGAAAAATATTATAAGTTTTGAGGAATATTTATTTGAAGAAATACCGTCAATTTTAAAATTTTGGACTAAAAATGGATGATAAAATCAAAATAATTGATCTTTTTGCAGGAATTGGAGGGATACGATTGGGTTTTGAAAACGCTTCAAAACATACTATTAAATGTGTTTTTACAAGTGAATGGGATAAATTTTCTCAACAAACCTATTTAGCTAATTTTAATGATTTTAAAGTGTATGGTGATATTACGCAAATTGATGAAAACTTAATTCCTAATCACGATATTTTATTAGCTGGTTTTCCTTGTCAACCATTCTCACAAGCAGGACTCAAAAAAGGATTTTCAGACACAAGAGGTACTTTATTTTTTGATATTGAAAGAATTTTAAGTAGTAAAAAACCACAAATGTTTTTATTAGAAAATGTGAAACAATTGCGTGGACATGATAAAGGAAGAACCTTAGAAATTATTTTAAAACATCTTAAACAAATTGGATATAATAATGTGCAATACAAAGTATTACGGGCAAGAGATTTCGGACTTCCGCAAAATAGAGAACGTATTTATATTGTTGGTTTTTTAGATGATACTATTAATTTTGAATTTCCGAAACCTACATTTGAACCAACAAGAGTTGGCGAAATTTTAGAGAATAATGTAGATGAAAAATATACAATTTCAGATAAACTTTGGGCAGGACACCAAAGACGAAAAAGAGAAAATAAGTTAAAAGGACGAGGTTTTGGTTATGGTATGGTAACTGAAAATTCTGAATACACAAATACAATATCCGCAAGATATTATAAAGATGGAAGCGAAATATTAATTTACCAAGAAGGTAAAAATCCAAGAAAATTAACACCACGAGAAGCTGCAAGATTACAAGGATTTCCAGATACATTTAAAATTCCTGTATCCAATACACAAGCATATCGACAATTTGGTAATAGTGTTCCTGTTAAAGTAGTAGAAAAAGTAGCAGAGCAAATGCTTAAACATATAAAGTTACCTAGCAAAAATAAAAAACAAATAGTGGTAAATAGTATTGATTAACACGAAATAATTCGGCGACTACTCCACCATCAAATTACAACCTCTAATATCCGAATTATCGAATCTACCTAAAATCTCAAAAGTATTATTAGTTACAGTTTTTCCTAAATCTTGTGTAGCAATAAATGAACAAGAATTTACATTTGCTAGATCGATAATATTAATACCTCCTGTTTTGTTATTTGGTAAAATTTGTAAGGCATCCTCGGTATTTCGAATTAAAATTTTCATCCAATTTGGCGTTTTGAAAACACCGTTTCCGTTAGAATATGATTGACTTAAAAGCTCTGTCATACCATATTCCGAATGAATTTTAGAAACACCAAAACCATTTTTTAAAAGCTCGTGTAATTCGGCACGGATAATTTCTTTTCGTCTGCCTTTCATACCTCCAGTTTCCATAATAATGGTGTTTTTTAATTGAAAAGTATGTTTTTCGATTAAATCGAGTAAAGCAAACGAAACACCAATGAGCAATATTTTTTCGTCTTTCGCATCTAATTCGGTTAATTTTTTAGATAATTCGTCTAAATTATTAAGATAAAATCCACTTTCTTTTTTATTGGTTTGTTTACTTAATTCCGAAACCATATATACCAAAGACGAACCGTTTCGCTCTAAATAATTAGGTAGCAAAGCTAAAATAGTGTATTCAGTTACGTCTCCATAAAAATAGTTAAACCCTTTAGTAAAGCTATTTTTATAAAAATCTATATCCGTTACAAAATGTTTGCTTAATTGCATACCTGTTGTACCACTACTGTAAAATATTTCCTTAACGGAAGCATTTGTTGAAACAATTTTATGCGTTTTAAAAAATTGAATTGGTAAAAACGGAATACTTTCTATCTGTGTAACACTATCTATATCTATATTAAGGTATTTAATAAATTCACGATATACTAGATTATTTCTTGCTTGAAATCTAAAAATATCTAGTGCATGAGTTGTAAAATCCGCTTCGGTTTTAATATTAAAAATAGTTGTGAAATCCATTAAAAATTAAATATCAGCAAAATTACACTTTATTTAAGAATCTGTATATTTATTAAGTTGAAAATAGGAAATAATTCGTATTTTTGTAAAAATTAATAAGCAAAATTTAAACAATGGCAAATACAACATTTGATATAAAAAAAGTATTAGAACAATTAGGCGTTAGAGACGTTAATAACGGAACATCAACAGGTTCTAAAAGTTACGGATCTGGTGCGTTAATCGAATCTTTTTCTCCAGTAGATGGAAAATATATTGGTAAAGTAAGTACTACAACTCCTGAAGAATTTGAAACAGTAATTGAAACGGCAAAAACTGCATTTAAAGAATTTAGACAAATACCTTCGCCAAAAAGAGGAGAACTAGTAAGACAATTTGGTGATAAATTACGAGAATTAAAACAACCATTAGGTGAATTAGTTTCGTATGAAATGGGTAAATCCTTACAAGAAGGTTTAGGTGAAGTACAAGAAATGATTGATATTTGTGATTTTGCTGTTGGCTTATCTAGACAATTATACGGATTTACCATGCATTCCGAAAGACCAGGACACAGAATGTATGATCAATATCATCCTTTAGGAATTGTAGGTATTATATCTGCATTTAACTTTCCTGTAGCAGTTTGGGCTTGGAATACCGCTTTGGCATGGATTGCAGGTGATGTTTGTATATGGAAACCTTCCGAAAAAGTACCTTTATGTAGTATTGCATGTCAAAATATTATTGCCGATGTATTAAAAGAAAACGATATGCCAGAAGGTATTTCAAATATTATAAATGGCGATTATAAAGTTGGAGAAATGTTAACTTCAAATAAAAATGTACCATTAATATCTGCTACTGGTTCGATACGAATGGGTAAAATTGTAGCACAAGAAGTAGCAAAAAGACTAGGTAAAAGTTTGTTAGAATTAGGAGGAAACAATGCAATTATCATCACACCAAGTGCCGATTTAGATATGACAATTATAGGAGCTTTATTCGGAGCTGTTGGTACTGCAGGACAACGTTGTACATCAACAAGACGATTAATTATCCACGAAGATGTATATAATGAAGTACGCGATAAACTAGTTTCTGCTTACGGACAATTAAAAATAGGAAGTTCTTTAGACCAATCCAATCATATCGGACCACTTATCGATACACAAGCAGTTGAAATTTATTTAGATGCAATTAAAAAAGTAAAAGAACAAGGTGGAAAAATGTTAGTAGAGGGAAAACAATTAACTGGCGAAGGTTACGAAAGCGGTTGTTACGTTTCACCAAGTATTGCTGAGGTTGAAAACCATTACCAAATAGTACAAGACGAAACTTTTGCTCCATTATTATATTTAATTAAATATTCAGGCGAAGTAGATAACGCAATTGCTTTACAAAATGGCGTAGTACAAGGATTGTCCTCTGCAATTATGACAAATAATATGCGTGAGTCTGAAAAATTCTTATCCTATGCAGGTTCAGATTGTGGTATTGCAAATGTAAATATCGGAACATCAGGTGCTGAAATTGGAGGTGCTTTTGGTGGAGAAAAAGAAACTGGTGGTGGTAGAGAATCTGGTTCTGATGCATGGAAAGCTTATATGCGAAGACAAACAAACACCATAAATTATACTACAGAATTACCTTTAGCTCAAGGTATTAAATTTGAGTTTTAATGGATGTTTTGTATATCATAAATTAAAATAAAAATAGGGTTTTGCAAAGCAAAACTCTATTTTTTTATCTTTTTTTTGAAAGACAATTATTTTATAAATTTGTAAAAAAATCCCCTTCCAAATTCATAAATCATAAATAAAATTTATCTTTGTCGTTCTAAAAAAATAAGAAAATGCATATATCGGTTGTAGAATTATTAAAAGGTGAAAAATTAAACCAAAAAATAGAATTAAAAGGTTGGGTACGAACTTTTAGAGCAAATCGTTTTATTGCTGTAAACGATGGTTCGACAATTAATAACATACAATGTGTAGTAGATTTTGAAAATACCGACGAATCTATTCTTAAAAAAGTAAATACAGGAGCTTCGGTTTGTGTAAAAGGAACACTTGTAGAAAGTTCTGGTAAAGGACAATCTGTAGAAATTCAAGTAGAAAATATTCAGGTTTTAGGCGAATCTAATCCAGAAGAATATCCAATTCAACCAAAAAAACACAGCTTTGAATTTTTACGTGAAAATGCACATTTACGTGTGCGTACCAATACCTTTAGTGCTGTTATGCGTTTGCGTTCTAATTTAGCTTTTGCAGTACATCAATATTTTGTAAAAAATGGTTTTTTCTATGTAAACACACCTATTATTACTGGTTCGGATGCTGAAGGTGCTGGAGAAATGTTTAAAGTTACAAACTTAAATCTAAACGAAATTCCTAAAACCGACGAAGGAAAAATCGATTATAAACAAGATTTTTTTGGTAAAGAGACAAACCTTACCGTTTCTGGTCAGTTGGAAGGTGAAACCTACGCAATGGCTTTGGGTAAAATTTATACTTTCGGACCAACATTTAGAGCTGAAAACTCTAATACCACAAGGCATTTATCTGAATTTTGGATGATAGAACCAGAAGTTGCCTTTAATGATTTAGATGCTAATATGGATTTGGCAGAAAATTTTATTCAATATGTAATTACGTATGTTTTAGAAAATTGCAAAGACGATTTAGCGTTTTTAGATACACGTTTAACTAAAGAGGAAAGTACAAAACCTAAAACAGAACGTAGCAATATGTCTTTGTTGGAAAAACTACAATTTGTAACCGAAAATCAATTTAAACGAGTTAGTTATACCGAAGCAATTGATATTTTAAAAAACTCTAAACCTAATAAAAAGAAAAAATTCCAATTTCCTATTAACGATTGGGGAGCAGATTTACAATCCGAACATGAACGCTTTTTAGTAGAAAAACACTTTAAATGTCCTGTGATTTTATTTGATTATCCAGCAAACATAAAGGCATTTTATATGCGTATGAATGACGATGGAAAAACCGTACGAGCAATGGATGTATTATTTCCAGGAATTGGCGAAATAGTAGGAGGAAGCCAACGTGAAGAACGTTTAGATGTGCTTAAAGAAAAAATGAAAGCAATTGGTGTAGATGAAAAAGAATTATGGTGGTATTTAGACACTAGAAAATTCGGAACAGCTGTACATAGTGGTTTCGGACTAGGATTTGAACGTTTAGTACAATTCGTTACTGGTATGAGTAATATCCGTGATGTAATTCCTTATCCAAGAACACCACAAAATGCCGAATTTTAATTAAAAATAATAATGTGGTAGTAAATTTCGTGGGTTACCCCAATTAAAAGATATAAAATTAAATAGCTTTCTACATTAGAAAGCTATTTTTTTATATAAAGAATTGAAAATGCTTAAAAAAATTGTATTTTTGAAATAGAATCTATTCATTATATAAAGATTGCTAGAATATGTTAAAACAACATCTTAATTTTAAATTATCTCAAAAATTATCACCACAACAAATCCAATTGATGAAGTTGATTCAACTTCCTACGCAAGCTTTTGAACAAAAATTAAAAGAAGAAATTGATGAAAATCCAGCTTTAGAAACAGGAAAAGAAAAATCGGAAGAGGATATGTATTCTAACGAAGAAGAATACGATAATAAAGATAAAGATTTAGATATTGAGGTATATATTAGCGATGATGAAATTCCTAATTACAAAACACAAGCTAATAATTACAGTGTAGATGATGAGGATAAACATATCCCGTATGCAGCAGGAAAATCTTTTCACCAACATTTAAAAAGTCAATTAAACACTTTTCGATTATCCGAAAAAGAAAAACAAATTGCCGAATTTTTAGTAGGAAGTATTGACGATAGCGGTTACATACGTAGAGAAATAGAAGATATTGTAGATGATTTAGCCTTTACGGAAAACATAATGACCGATGAAAAAGAAGTAGAAGAGGTGTTAAAAATTGTTCAAAAATTAGAACCAGCAGGAGTTGGAGCTAGATCTTTAGAGGAGTGCTTGATTATTCAATTAAAACAAAAAAGAGAAAAACCAGCTCGTACTTTAGCGATTAAAATTTTAGAAACGGCTTTTGACCAATTTGCAAAAAAGCATTATAAAAAATTAATCCAAAAATTTAATATTACAGAGGAACAATTAAAAGAAGTAATTACCGAAATTGCTAAATTAAACCCAAAACCAGGAGGAGCAATTGTAGGAAATACTAAAATTGTAGAGCAAATTGTTCCTGATTTTTCTATACGAATTGTAGAAGATCAGTTAGAATTAACACTAAACTCTCGTAATGCACCAGAGTTGCATATTTCTTCAGAATATAACAATATGTTAAAAGGATATTCTGCTTCTAAAAACAAAACGAAATCACAAAAAGATGCTGTATTTTTTATCAAGCAAAAATTAGATGCTGCAAAATGGTTTATCGATGCTGTAAAACAACGACAAGAAACTTTATACAAAACTATGCACGCAATAATGACACACCAAAAAGAATATTTCTTAACAGGTGATGAAACCAAGTTAAAACCTATGATTTTAAAAGATATTGCCGATAAAATAAATATGGATGTATCTACAGTTTCTCGTGTTGCAAATAGTAAGTATGTAGAAACACCTTATGGCACGAAGTTAATTAAATTTTTCTTTTCCGAATCCATGAAAAACGATCAAGGAGAGGATATTTCTACTAAAGAAATTAAAAAAATCCTACAAAATGTTATAGCAGATGAGGATAAGAAAAAACCACTAACCGACGAAAAGCTATCTAAAATTCTCAAAGAAAAAGGCTATCTAATCGCACGTAGAACCGTTGCAAAATATCGCGAACAGTTAAATATTCCTGTAGCAAGATTGCGTAAGGTTATTTAATTGACATTGTTTGAAAATAAATTTTAAAACTCTCAACCAATTTACCTTCTTTTAATGAAATAGCGTAATCTGTAATAAGCAAATTAGTAAGATTTAGTTTTATATTAGTTTTGTTTTGAAAACTTAAAACAGCCTTAGGTATTAGCTTTCCTGTTTTACTAGCATTAAATAAAGTATTTGCCTTTGTTTTTGTATCTATTTCGGCATTTATTAAATAATAAGTAGTAGTATTTCTCTGATTATTTTCTTTACCATAAATAGCTGATGAAATTTTGCATACAACGTTTGAGCCTTTTTTTGGATAATTAAGTAGTGTTAATTTATTTTGAGCAAATGAACTTAACGAAATTGTAAGAATTAAAAAGAATATTAAATTTTTCATAGAATTATTTTTTAAAAAAATTGGTTATATCAAAGTTACGTATTAAAAATGTTTTGTGCAAGTTAAAAAATAAAATTTATATGAATTAATTATAATTTTTTCAATTCATTAGCTATTATCCAGCCTGTTTGTCCGTCGGCAATTTTAATTTTTTTCCAGTTGTTTTTAGATTCTAATATTTGCACTTTTGTACCTTCGTGTAAATCAAAAATATTTTCAGCGGATAATGTGGGAGCATCCTTAACACTAGTTTGTTGTGCAAAAATAATCGCCGGATTCTCTTTTTTTGCAATTTTAAATGACTGAAAAGCAAACATAACGGTTAATAATACTAAAATTCCGCTAATAATACTACTTACAAATAAGAATCGTTTTTTGGCAGTTTCTACCGAAAAATGATATAGTAGAAATAAAATGGCAAATAAAAAGGAAAATCCAACCGAAATATATGCCCAAGAATTATACGAAAATTGCTGAATAGTATTTTTGGATATTTTTTGACTTAAATTTTTAGGAATAGCCTCAATATTATCTAAAGTCATTTTTTTAGCTAAGGCTAAATTATTTTTAATATCTTTATTATTTGGTTCTAACTGTAACGCTTTTTCAAAATAATAAATACTTGGTGCAACCTTATTGAGTTTATAATACGTGTTTGCTAGATTAAAGTATAAATCTGCCGAAACTTGGTTTTGTTTTTCTACTGCAAGGTATTTATCAATAGCATCGTTGTATTTTTCTTGTTTAAACAGTTTATTTCCTTCTACAAATAACGAATTTGCATTTTGCGAAAAACCTAAATTTGTAAAGATAATAAAGGTAATAATTAAGCTGTTTTTTATATATAAATTCTGAATTTTTTTCATGTTTATTTTAATTTTTGATCCAATTCGGAAATTATTTCAATAGCATTTTTATAATCTTTTTCCATTTGTGCATTAGTACTAGGAGCGTATCTCGCAAAATCACAATCCCCTAAAACTTTAATAAAACGTGTAATTAACGTATCATCAATTTGTTTGTCTTTTAAAAGTTCGGTTATTTTATCACTGCTAATATCTGTAGTTTCTACTTTTAATTTTGCTTTTAAATAATTGTGTAATGCTTTTTCTAGGGCAATATAAAATGCTTCTTTATTACCTAATTGTTTTTTTGCATTGCTGAGGTATTTTTTGGCAAGTTTACTAGCTTTTCGTAATCTATTACCAATTACATCACCTGCGCG
>CAMZLT010000200.1 GCA_947311745.1 uncultured Flavobacteriaceae bacterium
AATCGTTTTTTTAGATGCAGGAACAGACGGCTACGATCTACAATATGATGCAGATAGACCACAAGGCTATGTTATGGGATTTTATTCGGTTATTCCGGATCATTATTTAGCAATTCAAGCGCTACCTGTTTTAACTGGAGAAAAAATAATTCCGTTAGGGTATTATCAAAACGAACCAACTATTTCGGATTTAAATATCGGAATTGACCATTATCAAGGTAATTTTACCGATTATGAAGTATTTTTGAAAGATTATTTATTAAATGTAGAACACGATTTACAGCAATCGGATTATGCCTTTATTTCGGATGGTGTAGGCTATTTTAACACGCGTTTTGAATTGCGTATTGTTCCAAATGTATTGCATTCGGAATCTATTACACAAGAAAAAATACATCTTACTATAAATTCAGCCTTTTTAGAAGTACATGCAAGTTCAAATAAAATAAAGAATATTGCCATTTTTTCTATCTTAGGGAAAAAGTTATTTCAAGCTACATATAACAGAAATGAAGTGGCAATAAGCAGAGAAAAAATAGATTATAAAGGAATTATACTTCTTAAAATTCAAACAGAAAACGGAATTGTAGTTAAAAAATATTACCTATAAAGGCACATCTTTTTTGTAATCAATGCATTACAAATGTTTTTCCGAATTATTTTTTTAAAGCATATAATAAGCTGTTTTTTATTTTTTTAGTACTTTTGTTAATTAAGCATAAATAGACAGACATTGAAAATATCAAAAGAATTAAAAACAGGAATTATAGCAACAATTGCTATTGCATTATTATTTTGGGGTTTGAATTTTTTAAAAAAACAAAACCTTTTTGAAAAAGAACGTGTGTATTTTTCAAAATTTGATAATGTGCAAGGTTTATCCAATTCTAGCGTTGTTATGCTAAACGGTTTGCAAGTTGGTAATGTTATGGATGTGAGTTTTGATACCGAAAAACAAGGTAGCTTTATTGTAAAATATAGAATTACTAAAAATATTTATTTTTCCGATAAAAGTGTGGCAAAAATTATTCCACCGACAGTAATGGGTTCTACTTTACTAGCAATCATACCAGATTTCTCAGGTGAAAACGCAGCTTCAGGCACATTTCTTAAAGGAAGTGTAGATCAAGGGTTAATGGCTTCTTTAACCGATAAATTTAACCCACTAAACGAAAAATTGAGTAGTGTAATGACTAATGTAGATCAGCTTTTAGTAAAATTAAACGCTACCTTAGACACCAATACACAAAATAATATCAAAGCAAGTATTGCAAGTTTAAACGCATCGTTAAAAAGTTTTAAAAACGTTTCAAATAATTTTGATGCCATGTTAGTACAAAACAAAGAAAAATTTTCTAACATTATGACCAATGCTGATGATGCAACAAAAAATTTCAAAAACATGGCTGCTAAAATAGACAAAGCCAATCTTACAGATGATTTAAAGCAAACCATTACAAAATTAAATACATCATTAAATAGCTTTGATAAAATTTTAGCAAATATAGAAAAAGGCGAAGGCTCTATGGGAATGCTTTTAAAAGATAAAGGCATGTACAATAATCTAGAAAACGCTTCCAAAGAAATGGAGGAATTATTACGCGAAATGAAATTACATCCAAAGCGATTTGTACATTTTTCTCTTTTCGGAAAGAAAGATAAAGGTTATAAAAAAGATACTGTAAAATAAACGATAAAGACATTAAAATGCAATACATACCAAATATAATTTTCGCAATATTATTAGCTTTCGCTGGAATTTTCTTTGCAAAAAATGTAAAAAAATTAATTCGAAATATAAAATTAGGGAAAGATCTAAACCGATCTGATAGAAAATCCGAACGTTGGAAAAATATGACTATGCTAGCTTTAGGACAGTCAAAAATGACTAAAAGACCAATTGCAGGACTGTTGCATATTGTGGTTTATGTTGGTTTCATCATCATAAATATTGAAGTATTAGAAATTATTTTAGACGGTTTACTAGGAACACATCGTATTTTTTCACCACTAGGTAAAATGTATAATTTTTTAATCGGAACGTTTGAAATATTAGCCTTTATGGTATTATTTTCTGTTATCGTATTTTGGATTAGAAGACAAATACTTAAAATCCCTCGTTTTTGGAATAAAGAAATGAAATCTTGGGCAAAAAACGATGCCTTGTATATTTTGTATTTTGAAATGGTACTAATGAGTTTATTTTTATTAATGAACGCAGCAGATTACAACCTACAACAATTAAATGCCGAACATTACACACATGCAGGAAGTTTTCCTGTAAGTCAATATCTTGCACCAATGCTTTCAGGATTATCACAAGGAAGCCTAATACTAATTGAACGCAGTGCTTGGTGGTTACATATTATTGGTATTTTTATTTTTCTGAATTATTTATACTACTCCAAACACTTACACATTTTATTAGCATTTCCTAATACCTACTACGCTAATTTAGAAGCTAAAGGAAAATTTACAAACGATAAAAATGTTACAACTGAAGTAAAAATGATGCTAGATCCAAATGCCGATCCATACGCAATGCCTGAAGAACCAGCCGAAGGTGAAGTCCCTGAAAAATTTGGAGCATCAGATATTTTTGACTTAAATTGGACAAACATTTTAAATGCATATACTTGTACAGAATGTGGACGATGTACTTCCGTTTGTCCTGCAAATATTACAGGAAAAGAGCTCTCACCAAGAGCAATAATGATGAAAACTCGTGATCGTGTTGAAGAAGTTGGTAAAAATATCGATACAAATGGTTCGTTTAAAGACGATCAAAAACAACTATTAAACGATTATATTACACCAGAAGAACTTTGGGCTTGTACTAGCTGTAACGCTTGTGTAGAAGAATGTCCGATAAATATTAGTCCGTTAGATATTATCATGCAAATGCGTCAATATTTAGTAATGGAACAATCCGCAGCTCCACAAGAGTTAAACATGATGATGACCAATATTGAAAATAACGGAGCTCCTTGGCAATACAACCAAATGGATAGATTAAACTGGAAAGACGAATAAATTTACTATGGCAAAAGAATTAAAAAAAATAACCGATAACGAAGGAAAAACACTTAGTCCGATTTTACAAGAAGGTGTAAAAAATTACCTTATTGATATTGACGGAACTATTTGCGATGATATCCCTAATGAAGAACCTGAACGAATGCTTACTGCAAAAGCATATTCAGATGCCTTAGCAACATTAAACAGATGGTATGACGAAGGACATATAATTTGTTTTTTTACATCACGTACCGAAGAACATCGCGAATATACAGAACGTTGGTTAAAAGAAAACGGCTTTAAATACCACAGTATTTTAATGGGAAAACCACGAGGAGGAAATTACCACTGGATTGACAACCACTTAGTAAAAGCAACTAGATATAGAGGTAAATTTACCGATTTAATAGAAAAAGAAGTAACCATAGAGGTTTTTGATGATGGAAAACATTAAGATAGTTATGAGTTATGAGTTATAAATTAAATACTGAACACTGAATATAAAAAACAAATTATTAAAAATAAAAAGATGAACGTACCTACAATGGCAGAAATGATGGCACAAGGAAAACAACCAGAAGTATTATTTTGGGTTGGATGTGCAGGTAGTTTTGACGATAGAGCAAAAAAAATCACTAAAGCATTTGTGAAAATTCTTAATAATGCAAATGTATCTTTTGCTGTTTTAGGAACGGAAGAAAGCTGTAGTGGTGATCCTGCAAAACGAGCAGGAAATGAATTTTTATTCCAAATGCAAGCAATGACTAATATTGAAATATTAAACGCTTACGAAGTAAAAAAAATCGTAACTGCTTGTCCGCATTGTTTCAATACCATAAAAAATGAATATCCAGAATTAGGCGGAAAGTACCAAGTAATGCACCACACACAATTTTTAAAATCGCTTTTAGATGAAGGGAAAATAACCGTTTCTGGCGGTTCGTACAAAGGAAAAAAAATAACCTTTCACGATCCTTGCTATTTAGGTAGAGCAAACAGTGTTTATGAAGCACCAAGAGAATTACTAAAAAAATTAGAGGTAGAACTAGTCGAAATGAAACGCTGCAAAACAAACGGATTATGCTGTGGAGCTGGAGGAGCACAAATGTTTAAAGATGCCGAAAAAGGCGACAAAGAAATAAATGTAGAAAGAACCGAAGAGGCACTAGAATTAAAACCAAAAATTATCGCAACTGGTTGTCCGTTTTGTAATACCATGATGACAGATGGTGTAAAAGCAAAAAATAGCGAGGAAAACACCGAAGTATTAGATATTGCTGAAATGATAGCAAACGCAAGTGATTTATAACCCCTTAAAAACTAAAATCAAATGAACTCCCCTAATGAATTAGAAGAATTAAATAAATTAGAGCAAGAAATTAGAGAAACACAAAAACTCTTGCAAAATACCGATGCTAATCTAGGTAAGTTATCTGCTTTAAAAAAACAACGAACGATATTTGCTGTCTTAGCACTACTTTTTTTATTCGCATTTCTTTGGGCAATGTTTATTAAAGATAAAAACAGGTTGAGAAATTTAGATAAACTAAATAAACGAAATGTAGTTTTAGTAAATAAAGACACCTTGGATTTTTATAAAGCATTTTTTGTAGAAAATAAAGATATGGAAATTTCACAAGAAACTCCTGTTACAACACAAGTTAATGACAATGAATTAAAAAGTATTAAAGATCAAAAAATTGTTTATAGTGTACAAATCGGAGCGTTTCGTAATTTTCAATTGACTTCCGATAATTTACTAAATTTAAAAGAATTTGCTAAAAATGATTTCAATAAATTTAGTATCGGAAATTATTCTAAATATGCCGAAGCAAAAGTATTGCGAGATAGTTTAAAACGATTAGGATTTAGAGATTGCTTCATCACAGCACAATCGTATGGTAAATCTATTGATATACGAGAAGCATTAAATTTAAGCGAAGAACCAGAATTTTTAGAAAAATAATATTATGTTAAAAAAAACCATCCTATTAGCCGTAATCTTAAATTTTACAAGCCTTTTTGCACAAACAGAAGACGAAGCTTACGTAATTTTAGCAAATGAAACCTGCGAATGCATTAACAAAAAAGGCTTGGATATGACTAAAAACCAAATTAAAGCAAATCTTGGTGTTTGTATGCTAAATAGTCTCGGAAGAAATAAAGAAAAATTTAAAAAAGCAAATCTACACTTTAGCATGAATGATTACGAAAGTGGTAGAGCTTTAGGCGAAAAAGTTGGTGTGAAAATGGCAGTAATTTGTCCAGAAGTTTTTATGGTATTTATGGATGAAGAAACAACAGATAAATTCGATGACACAGCTACTAAACCGACTACTATTTCAGGAGTAATCAAATCAATTTCAGATGGCGATATTAGTTATATAGCCATATTTGATTTGAATAATAAAGTGCAGCAATTTATTTGGCTTAGAAATTTTGAAGGCTCCGATAAAGTTATTGAAAACGAAAAAGCTGTAATTGGTAAAAAGGTAAAAATTGAATTTGTAAATACCGAATGTTACATTCCTAAAATGAAAAAATATTATATGCTAAAAGAAATCGTTAAAATGGAATTTATAGAATAATGATTAAAAATTTTATTCAAGCAGCTAGGTTACGAACCTTACCGCTTTCCATTTCTGGAATTTTACTTGGCTCTTTTCTCGCTTTTTCAAAAGGATACCAAAATTATACCATCTTTATTTTAGCACTATGTACTACTATCGGATTTCAAGTGCTTTCTAATTTTGCAAATGATTATGGCGATGGTGTAAAAGGAACAGATAACGAAAATAGAATTGGTCCAAAACGAGCTATCCAAACAGGTGTAATTACAAAAAAACAAATGCTAACTGCAATAATTAGCACTGCTGTACTAACTTTTTTTATCGCTTTAGCTTTAATTTATGTTTCCTTTGGTAAGGAAAATTTTATATATAGTATTATTTTTTTAACTTTAGGTATTTTTAGTATTGCTGCTGCAATTAAATATACTATGGGAAAAAATGCCTATGGTTACAGTGGGCTTGGTGATATTTTTGTTTTTTTATTCTTTGGATTAGTAAGCGTTTGTGGTTCGTATTTTTTATACACCAAACAGATAGATTACACCATCTTTTTACCTGCAATCTCAATAGGTTTATTAAGTGTTGGTGTTTTAAACCTCAACAACATGCGTGATATTGAAAACGATAAAATTTCTAATAAAAACACCATAGTAGTTAAAATAGGAAGCAAAAAAGCTAAACAATATCATAATTTATTAGTAATAGGAAGTTTTAGTGCTATGCTCTTTTTTAGTTTTTTAAATGATAATCATTTTTTCAATTATATATATATTCTTGCATTTTTACCTATTTTCTTACATTTAAAACGTGTAAATTCAAACTCTAAACCACGATTATTAGATCCAGAATTAAAAAAATTAGCATTAAGCACCTTTTTATTAGTAATCCTTTTTGGAATTAGTAGAATATTGGGCTAATACTATTGTGATACTATAATAACCAAAAGAAAGAGACAATTATAAAATTTGATCTAACTTTACAACAATTTTATATGAATATAATATCACTTTAGCGCAAGCCCTTGTGGGTATAAAACTTATTGCTAAAGTTTATCGAAATGGTATTATGTTGTCAAAAAAAAATCTTTTTTGAATATTCACAACAAAAAAAACCACCTTAAAAAGATGGTTTTAGAAAGTAAAAAAGTAATCTAAATTTACGAAATAAATTTAGACATTTTAATTTTTTCTTCATTTGCTAATTCGATATCTACTAAAATACGACCACTATGCTCGTCGATAATTATTTTTTTACGCATTGCAATTTCTAATTGTCTTTGTGGAGGAATTGTAAAATACGAACCGATAGATGCTCCTCTTTCAACAGGGACAACTGCAAGACCATTTCGTACATTCGTACGGATTCTACGATAAGCACTTAAAAGTCTTTCTTCAATTAAATCACTAAACTCATCGGATTTTTTTGATAAAACAGCTTCTTCTTTTTCCGTTTCTTTCATGATTTCAGAAAGTTCGTCTTTTTTATGCTTAAGATGTGTTTCTAAATTTGC
>CAMZLT010000201.1 GCA_947311745.1 uncultured Flavobacteriaceae bacterium
ATTGATGGTGCGATAAGTCCTAAAAATGCTGCTACAAATCCGATTATAAATGGTAAAATATAATTCATATTTTTTAAGTTTTAAGGTTTTTTACGAAATTGAGCCAAATATACAAATTATACATTTGGCTCGCTTTCTACTAACTAAAATCAATCTTTATTTCTTAGCGTAAGCAATTTCTGGTACATCTTGCGGAGCATCTACTTCGCCAATTTTACCATCTTTTGCATTACTATCAATTGTGTTTTGTATATCCTCGGTATTTTGGTGGATGATATTTACTGGTTGTAATCCAATATTTTTGGCTCCCTTTTTAATTAAATAACGTAAAAAGAAAGCTAATAAAATCATCCAAGCAAACATAATTACTTTTTGCATGGTTGGATCATCGGTAATTAAAGAGTAAATTTCTCTTTTTGTAGAAATTAATCCTGGAGTACCATCTGCATGTGTGCCAAATAAAACAGTATTGTCTAAAAAGTGTTTATGTGCACTATAAAATAAGGTATATGGTAGGTAGCCTATTGCAAATCCCATAAAACCAACTAAAGTGTTTAGGTATCCCATACCAATACGCATATACGAACGAATTTCACAACCAATTAAGGTAACCGCTCCGAATCCTAAAAATAAGCCTCCAATGAAGTTCCCAGCAGTTAAACCAGCTTTCACACTATTTCCTAAAGCAGGTGATACACCAAAGAAACTCCATGCAATTAGCATAAATACAAGCATGATAGTCCAAGTAGTAACAACACCAACCATCGGAGCATAACTACGCATTAAAGTTCTTGTAATTTTTGGAACACCCATTTTTGCATATTTATCATCATCTTTAGTCATATCTCCAGAGGTTTCTAAAGACACTAAAGAACATTCTGTACCATAACCGCTTTTTGATAAGGCAATACCAGCAACAATACCAGCAAGTAAGGTTAAAGCAACAAATAATCCACTTTTATCTGCAACAGATTTACCAAAGGCAGCAAGTTTATTTCCGTTGAGGTGTTGCATAGATTCTGCACCAAATGCACCATATAAAGCTGCTCCTAAAAATAGTAAGGTAAAAGCTGAAGCTATCCAAAATATTGGATTTTTTTTCCAGTTATATCCTGGTTTATAAGTTGCTTGTTCTCCTGCGTCTGCATTCATTACATATGCTTTGGTTTCTTGGTGTTTGAAATAGTTTGCTAATCCCATTTTTTTCATGAATAGAAAACCTAAACCACCACCCATAGCCATGAAAATTACCGAACCAAAAGAACGAATTCCCATAAATGGAATTCCTCCCATTAAATGCGTAAGTGTACAACCACCAGCAAGACGTGTTCCGTAACTAAAAAATGCACCACCAACAAAGGAAACAATTAATGCTTTTTTAGAGTAATATGCCCATCCTCTAAATTCATTTTCCATTCTAGTTACCAAAAATCCACCGATAATCATTCCTAAAATTGGCCATCCTATTCCTGGTGAGAATACACCTGTGTTTCCATCAATAATATTTCCAGCAGCATCTACGCCATATTCTCCGTATAATTCAGAATAAAACCCAAAAGCGTTATTTATAAATACTTCTAAGCCTCTAAACATTCTACCTAGATCTGTGGTAACACTAATATGCATTAAATTTGGTGTTTTTCCTGCACTAGATTTATAGAGCCAAATAGCAATCATATAAATGATTTGTGCAATGGCAAATAACACACCTGCATATACGTATGACCATTGGTTTGTTACTAATTTTTTAAATGAAAATTTTGAATTACGCATTGTTTTTCTGTTTTATTTGTTAGTTAAATGAGTAGTTAAATTAAAAAATAGAGGGATTTTTTTTCGATTTAACTACTCGTTGTATGTATTTAGAAATCTATTTGAACTCTAAATAAATGTTGGTTTAGATTGCCAAGAGCATCATTGTTATCATCCGTAATAGCATAGTTATACATAATTCGTGCATGTGAATTTAAGTACCAATTTAAGCCAAAAGTAATGTTATTAATGTCTTGTGGTAATCCTGCATTTGCAGAAATTACATCATCCGTAGCATTCATAGTAGAGTATCTAGCAAGTACTTCTACAGCACCAAAGCCTTCATTATCAATGTCATTTTTTGGTTTAACTCTACCAAAAGCTCCGTGTTTATAAGGTCTGTGTTCTCCTGTAAGAAAATAACTAGCAAGTGCATAGTAACTGCTCATTTTGTAATCTGCACCAGAAGCATTCCAAGATTGTGTTTTGTATTCACCTTGTAAGGATAAAGAACCAAATGTAGAACCAAATTCTAAACCTAAATCTGTTCTTGTATCAGCTCCTGGGAACGTGTAATGATATTTTCCTGAAGTTTGATCTGCTCCAAAATGATTTTCTGCTCTAAATTTTAAATCTGAATATGGACGACCTGCATAATTAATTCCTAAATGAACTAATTTATGATTTTCATTATCATTCAAAACGGTACCAGTAGCTCTAGCAACTACATTCATACCATCTTCTAAACTTGTATCCACAAACCCATCACTATTTGCTCCATTATTAGTTAATGCAAATTGAAAAGTAGCTTTACCATCTAATAATCCGAAATTTTCATAGTGAAAACCACTTCCCCAACGAAAATTTTGCATAGAAGTAAGCATTGCTCTCTCAAAGAAAGGAATATATTTACTACTTGTTTCCATATCCAAACCTGTTGGTTCTGCAACACTACCAAAAGCAAAATTACCATATTTACCTGCTGTATATTTTATGTATACATCTCTAAACCCTAAATCTCCATGAGCAAAATCTGTTTCTATTTTATATTTTAAGTTTTTTGCTACTTTACCTGATACAGAAAAATGTACTCTTCTAAATTCATTTTCATTCAATCCATTATCTGCATCTGCACGTTTTAAAAATTCATAATCATATTGAATCCTACCATTAATTTTTACAGTTGGTTTGAAATTAAATAGTTTTGTTTCCTCTTTTTTATCTTGAGCTTGAATACTCAAACTAAAAACTGTTATTACTATTAAGATTATTGTTTTTTTCATTTTATTGTTGTTTTGATTTGTTTAAAATTTTAATTTACGTTGCAAAGTTCCAACAAAGAAAAATTTCTATTTGTAACCTGAGTTACATTAAAAGATAAATCTATCTTTTAACTTTGCACGATTAAATATAAACACTTAAAAACACAAATAAAAATGAATAATTTAATAAAATTAAGTATTTTAATAGTGTCTATTTTTACAGTTACTTCTTGTAAAAATGCAGAAGACATTAAAAAAAGAGAGTTGGCAAAACGACAAGCGAATACTCCAGTGAAAATAATAGAGGCTGTAAAGCCAAATGGTTTAGGCGAAATTAGTAAAATTAAGGTAGTAGATTTTGCTAAAGTTGTA
>CAMZLT010000202.1 GCA_947311745.1 uncultured Flavobacteriaceae bacterium
TAGTTAATGGCTACTAATTGCTAAGCCCAAAGTTAAGTACTTTAAATAAAGTTTGGTGCTTAACCGAAAATGTAGTAATTTTAATACGCCACTAACCATACAATCAACGTTGCTAAAGTCCATCATCAATACAGGTATTTTATGTCAAAAAAATGAAATTTCTTTATTGAATTGTTTTGATAATTCCCAACTTTTATAACTGACCCAAATAATACAACAAAAGTTGTGGTAAAATACAATTCTAAAAATTCAAACATTTTCAATTATAGCAGGTAGTTTGGCTTTGTAATAGAAAATGTGTGAATTTTTCAATTTAAAAACTCTACATACACATTATTATTGGTATTGTGCGTAAATTCACTTAACAAGGCTGCATCTACTTCAATGTGATTTGGTAAAAATCGAAGCCTATATTTTGCCAAACCTATAAAAGTAAAAAGGTCGTTTCGTGTAAGTTTATTTTCGTCTTTTAAATCTAAAATAACATTGATATTATCTACAATTCGGCTAAGGTACGTTTGGCTAGGTATTTCACCACCATTATAAACCTCCAAACACATTTCTCGCTCTGGAGCATATTTTCGGCGAATAGCAAATTTTAATAAATTATTAAATTGTGTGGTTTTTTTTCCGAATTCAATTTTAGTTTCAATAATATTTTTAGACGGAATAGTAAGTACAATCTGGTTCCAATCGGTAAAATGAATTTTCATTGAAGTAGCTTCAGGTAATTGCGACAATTCAATAACCCAACTTGTGCCAAGCACTAAAAATACAGCTATTAAAGTAGATTTTGAAAGCAAACGTATCAAATCGGTATAAAACGAATTTACCGAAATATCAAAAACATACGGAACTTGCGACACTAACAATAACAAAATGCCCAAAACCGAAATAATTGCAACTGCTTTCATTTTTCGATTATAAAAAGTTCGATATAACGAAACCAATAAAAACCACGATAAAATAGTAGATAAAATCAAATCAGGAATCGTATTAAATTTTACCGATGCAGTTTGCAATTCCGTTTTAAAAAAAACAGCTAAAACCAACGATATAATACTTAACACAACAAAGAAAATAAGAATTCTTTTTGTGCTTTTTTTGTTATTATACAAGTATTCAGGAGCATTGTCTAAATAAAATAAGGCTAAAATTAAAAACAAACTATTTAGTATCGAAAACAAATTTTGCGAGATAATTTCAAGCCAAACAGAAGGGCTTAACCAAATATTAACATACGAAACCAATGCCGAAAAAAACCATACAAAAACCGATAAACTTAAATAAAGTAAGCCTTTATCCAATCGCTTTATACTAATTTCGGAAGCCAATTTTTGTTTAAAATTTTTCTGCACAGCAAACCAAATTGCCAACAATAAAAATGCACCAATTAAGGAAACTAGCATTTCGGATAACAAATAAAAAGCGTGTTGGTTTTTAAGCATATTTTGTAAAAATAACGATAAATTTAATCTTGAATCACTTCAAAAGCAATTATTTGCGTAATTTGTTTGCTAAATTTTCTAAAATTATCATCCGAAACTACCAACAAAGTACGATTACCATTTGCCAAAGTTGGACCAAAAGTAATACCTTCAATATTATCCACAATTCCGTTAGTTAATTTTGAACGAATACTTTCAAAATCAAATATTAAGGTCTTTTTAGCAGGAATAAATTCCGTTTTTAACAACGAATTTACGTTAGCAATATTTGTCGCTTTTGAGCAATCTACAGCATATATTTTTACCGTATTTCCACCATTTTCATAACCAGAAGCGTAGGCTCGTTCTAAAACCAAAAAATGCGTTTCGTCTATACTCAAAATTTCTGGCGAACCATTAACTCTAAATTTTCCGCTAGGCTTCGAATCTTTCGGAATTTTATCTAACATATACGCAAACTGAAAAGCAATATCACCTGTTTTTTTGTTGATTTTACTAACTCTAACAGGATATTTTCCGTCGATTAATTTAGGTTCATCACCATCTTGCTTTAACGGAAGCTCCATACCAATCCATAAAAAATCTACGTCTTTACTAAGGCTAATACCTTCAAAAGTTCCGTTATTTCGCAAACCATTTTCCGCACGAAACATCTTAGGTGTTGGCACTTTTTGTAAAATATTCCCAAGCGTATCCATCTTAAAAATACTAGGCGAAATATTGTTACGAATACTACCTTCACTTGTCCAATAAATGGAGTTATTTCTCGCTTCGTATCGCAAACCTTCAGGATCTACTTTTTCGTTTATAATAATATTAGTTGCATCTAAAATTGTGCATCGCTTAAAAGAACCATCTTCAAAGTCTAATTTTAAAGTATAAAAACGAATAGTATCTTTATCATCACAAATGGCATAATATTTTCCGTTAGCATAATCCAAACTAGACAAACCACCAACCAAATTATTTTTATATACCAAATTATCTTTAATAACTTGCTCTCCAATAAATTTCAAGTTAAAATTTACTGTTGTAGATGTTGTAGTTTGCTGTTTTGTTTTACAACCAAAAAAACATAAAACACAAAGCAAACCAATACTAAAAAATCGCATAATTTAAAATTTTAGGTAAAAGTAAGAAAAACATAAGCTATATCTTTTATAAAATTGTAATTTTGCACAAAATTTAAAATAAAATGGCACAAAGCAACAAATCGTCGCGAGGACGACACGACGGAAATAAAAAATTTCAAAAGTCAACTTCCAAATCTAAAAATACTAAAAGAGAATTTGGAAATAAAAAGGATAAAAATTACAGAATTAATCCTAATAACATAAAAAATTACAAAAAAAAGCCATCTAAAACCACTACTACATCCGAAAATAACGGTATTCGATTAAATAAATTTATTGCAAATGCAGGAATTTGCTCTCGTAGAGAAGCAGATGTATATATCGCTGCAGGAAACGCAACAGTAAACGGAAAAATCGTAACCGAAATGGGATACAAAGTACAACCAAGTGATATCGTTCGCTTTGACGGACAACTTTTAACTCCAGAAAAAAAACAATACCTACTTTTAAACAAACCAAAAAATTACATTACTACTACCGACGATGAAAAAGGCAGAAAAACCGTAATGGATTTAATTGTAGGTGCAACCAAAGAACGTTTGTATCCAGTTGGCAGATTAGACAGAGCAACTACAGGATTATTATTATTTACCAATGATGGCGAAATGGCAAAAAAATTAACCCATCCTAAGCATCAAGTACGTAAATTATACCATGCAACTTTAGACAAAAAATTAGCAATGCGTGATTTACAAAAAATTTCCGAAAATTTTGTTTTAGAAGGTAAAATGGTATTTGTAGATGCTATTTCTTATGTTGATGGCAAACCAAAAACCGAAGTTGGCATTGAAATACATTCAGGTAGAAACCGAATTGTGCGTAAAATATTTGCACATTTTGGCTATACAGTAATTAAATTAGATCGTGTAATTTTTGCAGGCTTAACTAAAAAAAACTTACCAAGAGGTAGACATCGTTTTTTAACACCACAAGAATTGAATTACTTAAAAATGATTTAATAAAAAATGCCCATCACAAATAAAAAATTAATTACACAATTTTACTACGCCTTTGCCAATATAAAACCCGAAAATATGGCAATTTGCTATACAGAGGATATTATTTTTAAAGACCCAGCTTTTGGCGAATTAAAAGGCGAACGTGCAAAAAACATGTGGCGTTTTATTTTAGCAAAAAACAAAAACATAAAAATAACAGTGTCGGATATTTTCGTAAACGAAAATTTTGGTACTGCAAAATGGAAAGCTGAATATCAATACGGAAAAAACAAACGAAAAATTACTAATAATATCTTAGCAACATTTGAATTTAAAGACGGAAAAATAACCAAACATACCGATGATTTTAATTTATACAATTGGTCAAAACAAGCTTTAGGCTTAAAAGGATTATTACTTGGTTGGACACCTTATTTCAAAAGAAAACTCCAAACAGAAGTAAATGCAAGATTAGATGATTTTAGCAAAAATTTTAAAAAATAGTATAGCCATAAACCCACAAAAATTTTCGTTACGAAAGGCTAAAATATACATTATTTGTGTAGCACAGTTTTGAGACACGCAAACATAGTATTATAATGACGAGTATTGGAAAACGAACATTACCAATATTAACGTACAGTTTAAATTTGCATAAGAAATACTTTTGCGGATTTATGGTATAGTGGTAATTTTTACAAGTCACTCTAATTTGGAACGGTATTTGTATTAATTTCAATAAAAAAATTATGGATTTATTTTTATTACTTATAGGATTATTCTTTGTCCTTTTAGGTATCGTTGGTGCTTTTTTACCAATTTTACCAGGACCAATAATGGGTTGGATAGGTTTATTATTACTTCAATTAACTAGCGTAATTACTAAAGATTGGACTTTTTTAGGAGTAACTCTAGCTGTTTCGATCATTGTTTTTGTTCTAGATTATATCATTCCTGCAATGGGAACTAAACGATATGGAGGAACAAAATATGGTATTTATGGCTCAATGATAGGACTATTTTTCGGACTATTTTTCGGAGGGATTTTAGGTATTATCATCGGTCCTTTTTTAGGAGCATTTGTAGGTGAAATACTAAAAGATAGCAGCGATTCTAACAAAGCATTACGAGCAGCCTACGGTTCTTTTATTGGTTTTTTATTCTCTACAGGAATTAAATTTGCCGTTTCTACCACTTTTTTAGTCCTTTTTGTTAACCAAGCTTGGGAGAAATTAGATTTATTTTTTTAAAATATCTCACATAATTTAGCTTACTTTTGTTTTTCAAAATTAAAGAAAATTGCAAACAGTAAACGGTTTAGAAAAATACGTATCGAATAAAAAAAGTATCGTAACACTTGGCACCTTTGACGGTGTACACATTGGGCATCAAAAAATAATTAAAAAATTACTTAAAAAATCCGACACTACAACCAGTGTTTTACTTACTTTTTTTCCGCATCCACGAATGGTTTTACAAGATGCAAACGACTTAAAATTATTAAATACCATTACCGAAAAAGCACACTTATTAGAAAAATTAGGATTAGAAACTTTAATTATTCAACCTTTTACAAAA
>CAMZLT010000203.1 GCA_947311745.1 uncultured Flavobacteriaceae bacterium
ATTTATACAAAAATCAATAACACCTCTACTTTATACTTCTGAAAATAATACAGTTTTTGGTCGATATGCTAAATTTTCCATTGAGTATAAGTTCTATTAATGTTTTAACCCATATCCAATAAAAAATATGAATAATCCCCAACTTTTATAACTGACCCTAAATTTTTCGGGATAATGGTATTAAATATTATTTATTCCGTAATTTCAATTTTATAAGTTCTATGACAAGCAATGCATTTATTTAACAAAACATCTAATTGCTTTTGTGTATTTGCAGTATTAAAATTTTCTTTAGTTGTTTTTGAAAATTCATCAAACAAATCGTGTGTTGCAAAACCAATTTTTTTAAATCCCATAGGCAAACTTGCCATCATACCTTGCGGAGCATGTGCTATTACAGAACCTCCAGATTTCTTACCTCCTTCGATTACTTTTGAAACATCATTGTTTACAATTCCGTTATTAATTAACTGAACACTTTCTAAAAATCCTCGCATTTCTGCAAGTACAAAATCTCGGTTATTTTTAGATAATTTCATTGCAACACGACTATCCGTAGAACTAACTGTACTTCCTTTAAACACAAATAAATCAATCCAACATTTAATAAAACAGAGAGTATAAAAGCTATTTTTTTCATATTTTAGTTATTTAATTTCAAACAAAAATATAGAATATAAATTACACGTATCATATTTGCTTATAAAAAATAATTAATTACTTTTGATGCAATGCTATTTCTATTCAAAATTCCTGTTACATTCACTCTTTTTAATAAAGAGTATAACCTACATTTTATATTCGAAACCCTTGCTTTTTTCCTTGCATTTAGGTACTATATCTATCAAAAAAACAAACACGATTACATCAGTTCAGAAAACCGATTATTTATCGTACTTGGTGCAACTATTGGTGCTTTAATTGGTTCTAGACTTTTTGGTGTACTAGAAACAACCTTAAATATTACTTCCGTTTCGTTATTAGATATCTACAAAAGTAAAACCATAATTGGAGGACTAATCGGAGGATTATTATTTGTTGAACTAACCAAAATTATCCTCAAAGAAAAACAATCTTCAGGCGATTTATTCACACTTCCATTAATTATTGGAATTTTTATAGGTAGAATTGGCTGTTTCTTAACAGGAACTTTAGAACCAACTTATGGAAAAGAAACTACTTTTTTTACTGGAATGAATTTAGGTGATGGCAAACTTAGACATCCTACAGCTCTATACGAATTAATTTTTCTGCTTTTCTTATTTTTTATTTTAAAGAAAATACAAGAAAAAAACATTTTAAAAAACGGCATACTTTTTAAATACTTTATGATTAGTTACTTCTTTTTTAGGTTTTTAATAGAATTTATTAAACCAAATACATTATTAATTTACGGTCTAAGCACCATTCAGTTTGTCTGTATTTTTTGCTTTATATATTATTATAGAGTCCTTTTATTTCCGAAAACACATTTTTTAAAATAAACTTTTTACATTTTGAAAAAACTATTACAAACAAAACATCTATACACAATATGTACTTTATTAGTAGCTTTAAGTACTATAAATTCACATACCCAAACTTCTAAAAATATCCTTTCTGTAAAATTTGAACTTTATCAAAGAGGCTGTTTTGAACCAGCAGACACTTCCTTTTTATTATACAAAAAAACCAATACCAAATATTTACTAACAGACAAAAACGACTATTTAATAGGCTATAAATCTAAGATAGATAAAAAAATACTCCATAAAATCGTAGAAAATATTAAAAATGAAAACATCAAAATACAACTAAACTTTTCAAAAAAAGAAATTTCTAATTTTAAAAAAATTGCACAAAAACTAATTAAATTTCAAAATAAAATAGAAAAGCTTCCTAGAAAATACCAGTATTATTATGATTTGTATTCTTTTGATAACATGGACTTAAACACATATTTAAAACCCTTAAATTATTTAGACACCTTAACTAACTATAGCTATAACAATATTTTCAAATTAAATAAAGAATACCTAACTGAAAATATAGAAAAGTGGCGTTCTACCAGAATGAAAATCATGACAATTACTTTTCAAGATCACACAAGTTTAAAAATTGTTACAAAAGAGCCTAATGCAAATTACTGTTATCTACCATTTTTAATTGAATACAAAGGTAAACTTTACAAAAGTACTTCGATAAAATTGGCAAAATTATTAAACCAAGTTGGTTATCATTCTTTAGATAATACATATACTATTATCTTTACAAAAAATATAGCTTTATTAAATATAATGAATTATTTTTACAAACAAAACTAACATGCCAGAAAGAGATTACATATACTACGATTACACAACAAGTATTTGCCACGAATGCTTAGAGCGAGTAGATGCTAAAATAGTTTTTCAAAACGAAAAAGTGTATATGCTAAAACGCTGTAAAGAACATGGTAAATCTAAAATTTTAATTGCCGATGATATTGCATACTACAAACAAATACGAAACTACAACAAAGCTTCCGAAATGCCTTTGCTTTTCAATACAAAAACACATTATGGCTGTCCGTATGATTGTGGCTTATGCGATGACCACGAGCAACATTCGTGTTTAAGTATTGTTGAAGTTACTGATCGTTGCAACCTTAGTTGTCCTACTTGCTATGCCAGTTCATCACCAAATTATGGCAGACACAGAACACTTGAGGAAATTGAAAAAATGTTTGACATTTTAGTAAAAAACGAAGGCGAACCAGATGTAGTACAAATTAGCGGAGGAGAACCAACCGTACATCCAGATTTTTTTAAGATATTAGATATTGCTAAAAGCAAACCCATAAAACACTTGATGCTAAATACCAATGGTATCAGGATTGCCAAAGACAAAGAGTTTGTTAAAAAATTAGCGAGTTACCAACCAGATTTTGAAATTTACTTACAATTTGACTCTTTTAAAAGTGATTTTTTAACCGAAATTCGTGGACAAGACCTACTAGAAGTTAGAAAAAAAGCCTTAGAAAACCTAAATGAATTTAACATATCAACCACCTTAGTTGTCGTACTACAAAAAGGAAAAAACGACGATGAAATCGGAAAAATTATAAACTACGCTCTAAAGCAAAAATGTGTAAGAGGCGTAACCTTTCAACCAACACAAATTGCAGGTCGATTAGATAATTTTGACATCAATGAAAACCGAATAACCTTAACGGAAGTTCGCAAAAAAATATTAGAACAAACCAGTATATTTAAACCAGAGGACTTAATTCCTGTACCATGTAATCCAGATGCTTTAGTTATGGGTTATGTATTAAAATTAGCAGGAGAGTCTTTTCCGCTAACGAGATATATAAACCCTGAGGATTTACTAAACAATTCAAAAAACACCATTATTTACGAGCAAGACGAAAAATTACACAAACACATGCTTAATCTTTTTAGCACAGGAACCCCTGTAGAAAAAGCAGAAAATGAACTACATACAATCTTATGTTGTATGCCACAAATTGACGCCCCGAATTTAAGTTACGACAATCTATTCAGAATCATCATCATGCAATTTGTAGATGCGTACAATTTTGATGTTAGAGCCATAAAAAAATCATGCGTACATATCGTTAGCAAAAACAACAAAATAATTCCGTTTGAAACAATGAACCTCTTTTACAGAGATGACAAAATAAAACGCTTAAATGAAATTAAACGCAAAAATTCGTAAAAGTAACCCAAAAAAATTCATAGGTTTTCGTTATGAAAAATTATAAAAAGTTGTCAAATTGTTTGGTTTTTCCTTTTTTGTGTGTTTTTCGGTTATTATGGTTATTCAATCTATATCGCTAATAGAATAAGCCTAATCCTTAAACGAAAATTTAATCTTGATTTTAGCAAATGTAAATATAGAATTGATACTAAAATTTAATATTTGCAAAAAAAAGCTTCTATATAACGAAACATTTTCTTATCTTTATCGTACAATAGGTGATAATGAAAACCAAGTTTGAAGTAATATTTCTTGAACAAACAATAGAATTCTTGGAAAAATTAGACGATAAGCCGAGAAAGAAAAATCTATTATAATATCGACAAGACGAAATAATTAATAATCCAAAATTGTTCAAGAAACTGAAAGATAAAATTTGGGAATTCAGAACAAAATATAATGGAATACAATACAGATTTCTCGCGTTTTGGAATAAAACCGAAAAGACAGAAACTTTAGTTATTTCAACACACAGAATTATAAAGAAAATTAGTAAAGTTCCAAAAACAGAAATAAAAAAAGCAGAGAAAATAAGAAAAAAACATTTTAACATGTAATATAAACATATGAAACTAAAAGGAAAATGAGAATGATGACTTCAGACCAACTAAAGGACAAGCATATCGGTAAAATATAAACTGATGAAAGAGACAAATATGAATTTGACTTAAAAGCAGATGTCTTAGGAGAAATGATAAAATCCGTTAGAAAAGAAAGACATCTAACACAAGAGCAATTAGGAAAATTAGTTGGACACAAAAATCTCAAATTTCTAAATTAAAGACTAATACTCGGAATGTAACAATAGAAACTATTTTAAAAGTATTTAGAGCATTAAAAACGAACATCAAATTTAGTCTTGAAAATATGGATGAAAAATTGAAATTACATAATAAAGCTACTAGCAACAATGTATAATAGATAATTGTGGCTTTATGCTTAACTCAAAATTCGGCATTTAAAATCCGCAACTACGCATATTCAAACCATTGCAGTAAATCAAAA
>CAMZLT010000204.1 GCA_947311745.1 uncultured Flavobacteriaceae bacterium
CCTGCATCTACAGATTTTGTAACCTCTTTAACCTTATCTACTTTATCTAAAAACCCTGTTCATTCTACTTTTTACGATAAAGATAATACAGATGCATTATGGAATAATCACGTAGATTTAGCTCTTTGGGCTGATTATATGCTAATTGCTCCTGCAACAGCAAATACACTTTCAAAAATGGCAAACGGAACAAGTGATAACCTGTTATTAGCTTGTTATTTATCTGCCAAATGTCCTGTTTATTTTGCTCCAGCAATGGATTTAGATATGTATAAACATCCTAGTACTAACGTAAGTATTAAATCGTTACAAAATTTTGGAAACATTTTAATTCCTGCTGCAAGTGGTGAATTAGCAAGCGGACTTTTTGGAGAAGGACGCATGGCAGAACCAGAAGATATTATCGCTTTTATGGAAAAAGATATTTTATCTAATTTACCATTAAAAGATACAACGGTTTTGATAACTGCAGGACCAACGTACGAAGATATAGATCCTGTTCGGTTTATAGGAAATCGTTCTACAGGAAAGATGGGGTATGCTTTAGCGCATCAAGCGGCAAATTTAGGAGCAAAAGTAATTTTAATTTCTGGACCTTCTCATGAAAAAATTACCCATTCGTTTATAAATTTAATTTCCGTTCGCTCTGCAGAGCAAATGTATAACGAAGTACATAATTTTTATAAAGATGTAGCTATTGTAATCGCTTCAGCAGCAGTTGCAGATTATACACCAAAAACAGTAAGTAAAACAAAAATAAAGAAAAAGGAAGGTGAATTTGCAATACCATTAAAACGAACAAAAGATATTTTAGCTTCGTTAGGGAAAACGAAAGAAAAACAAATATTAGTAGGATTTGCTTTAGAAACCGATAACGAATTAGAAAATGCAAAAGCTAAATTAACTAGAAAAAATTTGGATTTTATTGTATTAAATTCCTTACAAGATAAAGGAGCAGGATTTGCTGGTAACACTAATAAAATTACAATTATCTCTAAAAATAATCAAAAAGAATTTTCGTTAAAATCTAAAACCGAAGTAGCAAAAGATATTTTGGATGCTATTTTAGATAAAATAAATTTAGGGTAGTAATAATATATAGCTAGTTCAATCGTTTTTACTATATTGCACCATAATACAACAAAAATGCGTAAAATATTTTTTTTAATACTTCTTATTTTTGGTTTTTATAGCCAAGCTCAAGAATTGGATTGCATCGTTACTATAAATCACGATAAAGTGCGAAGTTCTAATGACCAGATTTATAAAACTTTAGAAAAAGCAGTAACAGATTATATAAATAATACTGCATTTACTAAAAAGCAATATAAAAAACAAGAAAAAGTAAAATGTGCTTTAACCTTTAATATTACCGATCAACCTGCAAACGATCAATTTAAAGGAAGTTTACAAATACAAGTCTTGCGTCCTGTTTATAATTCCACTTACGAATCGCCAATACTAAATTTAAGCGATTTAGATTTATCTTTTCAGTACGAAGAATTTCAACCATTAATTTTTAACAGTTCTAGTTTTGAATCGAATCTTACTTCTATTTTAACTTTTTATGCGTATATTATTTTAGGAGTTGATGACGATACTTTTGCATTAAACGGTGGTACAGAAAATTTAAAAAAAGCCGAAGAAGTAATGCTTGTTGCACAGCAAGGAGGTTATAAAGGTTGGAAACAATTAGATGGTAATAAGACACGTTATCAATTAATTGATAATCTTTTAAATAATAGTTATAAAAATTTTCGTTCTACAATGTACAAATACCATCGTATCGGTTTGGATGGCATGTCAAAAGATAATGTACAAGCAAAAAAAGATATCTCTAATGCAATTATGCATTTAAAATATATTTATTCTAAAAGACCAACTGCATATTTATTACGTGTATTTATCGATACCAAACAAGATGAAATTACCTCTATTTTTAAGGATGGACCAAAAATTAATATTGTCGGTTTACAAGAAATGTTAATGCGTGTATATCCTGCAAAATCTACTATTTGGGCAAAATTACGCTAGTTTAACCGCAAAAATTCATGAAATTAGCTTTGTTTAGATGTAGAGCAGATGAATAAAGATAATTTCAAACTCCCCAAAATTTGGGTATTATTAAATTGCAAAATAGGGGTTTTTAAAAATTGATTTACTGGGTTTTAATTGAAAATAATAATACAGTGGTGAATTTTTAGGGTTAAAATTCAAGAACTGTTCCTTTACTGTTATTACTATCACTACCAATAAGATAGTTGCAATTTTTTGGTATAAACCTAAATAAAAGTTCGTTATTTTTTAATTTTTGTATTGTAGTGATAATTACTTCATTTGTAATGGAATTATTATCGAAAATAAGCAAACAATTTTTATAATTTTTAATTTCCGAAGGCATGATTTCTTTATGGAAAACAGCTAATTCTAAATTTAATTTAGTTTTTAATTTAGCAAACGTACTTCCATTTTTACCAATATATATAAACGTATTTGGTTTTTGAATTGGTAAATTTTTCTTTTGTAATTGAAAGGTTTTAAAAAATAGTAAAATTTGAATTCCGATTTTGGTTGCTATATCTAAAAAAGGATTTATAGTAAAATGTTTATCGTAAAAAATATGCATTGCACCATAAAAACGCTTTAAATATTTTTTATCTTTTGTAGTACTTTCACCTTTGTAATGAATGGTTTGTACTTTAGGAAAGTAAAAATTATCGTATCCCTTTTTAAGAATTTTATAACTTAAATCAATATCCTCACCATACATAAAATAATCCTCATCAAAACCATTTACTTCGTTATAGACATTCTTTTTTATTAGCATAAAAGCTCCTACAAGTACCGAAACTTTTCCTGTTTCGTTTTCTTTTATATGTGTAGCGTAATAGGTTTCTAATCCTTTTTTAGGAAAACCTAAAATTTTGCTTAACGATACTTTTGGTGTTGGAACGCCTCTTTTACTTTCTGGTAGAAAAGTACCTGTTCCATCGATTAATTTTGTGCCTAATGCTCCGAATTTAGCTTGTTTTTCGGCAAAATTTAAAATTTCAGTAAACGTATTTTCCGATACTACAGTATCTGGATTTAAAATCAACACATATTTTCCTTTTGCAATAGCAACTCCTTGGTTATTTGCAGTAGAAAAACCAGTGTTTTTTTTGTTTGCAATTAAAATAACATTTTTAAAAGTAGATTTTATCATTTCACAACTACCATCATCCGAATTATTATCTACTACGATAATTTCGGAAGAAATATCTTTACTAGCATCTAATACACTTAAAACACACTGTTTTAAAAAAGGAGCGACCTTGTAATTTACAATAATTATGGATAGTTGTATGTTGTTTTCTTTTGGCAAATTACTTACATTTTTAAACTATTTTCAAACGGAATTCGATGTAAAATACTTCTACCAAGTGTAATTTCATCTGCATATTCTAATTCATCACCAACCGAAATTCCTCTAGCAATAGTTGATATTTTTATGCCGTAATTTTCAATTTGTTTAAAAATATAAAAATTTGTAGTATCACCTTCCATAGTAGAACTTAATGCAAAAATAATTTCTTTTACAGTGCCAGATTTTACTTTATTTATTAAACTTTCTATATTTAAATGATGAGGGCCGACGCCTTCGATTGGTGAAATTTTCCCTCCTAAAACATGGTATAAACCTTTAAATTGTGCTGTGTTTTCTATTGCCATCACATCACGAACATCTTCCACTACACAAATAATTTCGGAATTTCGTTTTTTATTTGAACAGATTTCACAAATTGCCACATCGGAAATATTATGGCAATTGGTACAAAATTTTATATCATTTCGCATAGCGATAAGTGCTTTGGATAGATATTCGGTTTGTTCTTTTGGTCTGTTTAGTAAGTGTAAAACCAAACGCAATGCCGAGCGTTTACCAATACCTGGCAATTGCGAAACTTCGTTTACGGCATTTTCTAAAATTTTAGACGAAAAATTCATGCAACAAATGTACGGATATTTGTTAATTATTTTTGTTACTTTGTTTTATCATTTTAGAAATGTTTTTTGTAGGCTTAAAACATTGTAACCTGCATTATTCATACAATTTAATTTAGGAGTTAAAAACTACAAAAATTGACTATTTGATGAATTTCAACCACTTTGCATCAATTTATTGATAATTTACAAGCTGTTTTTGAACTATTTTTTTGAGTAAAACGCTATTTTATGAGAACAAGACATACCAATATCGAACTTGTTATCTTTTATCAAAACGGCAAGCTTTATTGTGTAATTAAATGTACTGTTCGATAATTTAGAATAAATTTAGAAAATATTTTTATAAGTTTATGTTTTCGCTCTAATTTTTCAAATAAAATCAAAAAACCATCAGAACTAATCTGTTCTGATAAAAAATCTAATAAAATTAATTTGTTTACAACAACTACTAAAAATTAATAATATGCCAAAAATGAATAAGCAGATATTTGTTTTTTTGTATATGTTTTTTACATACTTTAAGGGTGAATATTTAATCATTAAATTTTTAAGAATTCCAGCAAACTATAGTAAATTAGTTTGTGTTTAATTTGATATGATGTAGATTTTACAAAAATCTACCATAACATAACGTTGCAATGTTTAGACCTAAAACCACAAGGTCTTTAAAGTAAATGTGGAATTTTATTAACTAGTAAATACTATTTACAATTTTTAAAAAAAACACAACTTTGTAAATATATTTACACAAATACTTTTTTAATATGAAAAAAATAGTTAGTTTAGTGCTGTTAACAGGTATGTTAACGCTAATGAGTTTTGGTAGAGCACAAGAAGAAGATTGCTTTGATGGAGCTACAAGAGCTGCAGATTATGTTTTATCAAATGGAGGAACTCAATCACAGGCAGATTCAAGATTTCATGATTATTTTGAAGTATGTTCAGAGTGTCAGGGCTTTATGGTTATTCAACTTTAAAACAAACAAATGAAAAAATATAGAATTGTTTTATTAATCCTTATAGTGTCTTTAAATTTAGGTTTTTCACAAAATCATAAAAAAGGTGTGGTTATTTATAGTGTTAAACCAATTCCTATTGTAAAATTAGACGAAAAATTGAAAAATAAGGATATTGAGATGTATCGATTTTTTAAAAAATCTCAAGAAAAAATAGAAAAAGCTTCCCAGTTTATTGAATATAAATTAAAATTTAATAATAAAAATTCTCTTTTTTTTATAAATGAAATTTTAGAAAATGACTACGGAAACGGTGCTAGATATTTTGATATTGGAAAAATATATACCTTTTCTAATGCAAGAATCCATGAAAAAACTCAGTATGGTTCAAAATTTTTAATTACAAGTAATTTATCTAACGTTAAATGGAAAATAACAAATAAAACTAAATTAATAGGAAAATATGAATGCTTCAAGGCTACAACAATTAAAAAAATTAGTAATCTTAAAGGTACATTTTATAGAAATATATCTGCATGGTATTGTCCTGAAATTCCGATTCCATTTGGACCTATGGGATATGGAAATTTACCTGGATTAATAATGGAATTAGATATTGATAAAATGGGAATTTATACAATGAAAGAAATTATTTTAAATACAAAAGATAAAATAGTGATTAATAAGCCAACAAAAGGAAAAATAGTAACAGAGAAAGAATTTGACAAAATCGGAATGAAAATTCATCAAAACAGATTAAATGCACGATAAGGTATTATATTACTAAAGCAATTCTATATTTTAATCCTGTTATTCTTAACAGGATTTTTCACTAATACACAAATATATTTACACAAATAATTTTTTAATATGAAAAAAATAGTTAGTTTAGTCCTGTTAACAGGTATGTTAACGCTGATGAGTTTTGGTAGAATACAAGACTGTAATGCGTATGCAAATGCAAAAATTGTGAATGTAGTACCAAATAGTGTCAATGAATCAATGGGAAAATCAGATCATTGTTTTTCGGTTGCTTCTAGCATAGCTGATCAATGGATGCAAAATACAGGAGGGTCTTGGGATGATAGTATTCCTATATTTAATGATGCCATGGCTATTTGTGAAGTGTTAGTTTAAGACTACATAATAATTTAGGAATATTTTATATATTCCTAAATTATTTTAAATAAAAAATAGAAATGTATAAAAAAATAATAATTATAACGTGTTTATTAAATCTATCTAATTTATTTTCGCAAAATATTATTGGGGATGTTTTGTATATAAAAAATATTTATACGCCAAAAATTTCTAAAAAAGATGACGATAAGTATAATGATTTCCTCAAAAAACTAAGAGATGTTAAAAATATAGAATATAAGTTGCAGTTTTCAAAGTTCGAATCCTTATTTCAATTAAAAGAAAGGTTAGATTCAGATACAGAAAACGGATTTGTAAATTCAGCAACAAAAATTTCTGGTGGGAATGGTATATATTACACCAACACACAAACAAAAGAAATTTTGCATGGAGTAGAATTTTCTGGTACTAATTATATTATAACAAGTAGTTTAGACTCTTTAAAATGGAAACTTACAAACGAAAAAAAGAAATTTGGTAAATACACCTGTTTCAAAGCAACAACTATTAAAATTAATAAAGGGTACAAAACCTATTATAAAAAAGTAGAAGCTTGGTATTGTCCAGAATTACCATATTATTTTGGTCCAATTAATTATGGAGGATTACCAGGATTAATTTTTGAAATAAAAATAGAAAAAGGAGCTACATTTACACTTAAAAGCATAAAATTAAAACCTAAAAAGAGTAGAATTAAAACACCTAAAAAAGGTAAAAAAGTTACACCTAACCAATACAACGAAATATGCAAAAAAGCATATATGATGCTAAAAGAAGGTATGTAATACTTAAATACTAAATGATCAAAAAAAGAAATAAATTGAGCATATCCATCCTGTTACTCCTAGCAGGATTTTTTACCAATGCACAAACTATAAAAATAACAGGTAAGGTAACCGATAGTATAAATAATCCGTTAGAATATGCCAATGTTTTTGCAGTACCAACCGATAAAAATGTAAACATATCGTATGCCATTACAAACGAAAAAGGAAAATATATTTTAAAATTAAAAAAAGATAAAGCTTACAAAGTTACCACCAGTTTTTTGGGTTTTGTAAAGCAAGAAGTCTCGTTTAAATTTTCAAAAGACAGTATTTATAACTTTAAATTAAAAGAAGATAGCAACCAATTAGATGAGGTTACTTTAAACTATACCATTCCTGTAAAAGTAAAAGAAGATACCATTACCTACAATGCCGATTCCTTTAAAACTGGCGAGGAACGAAAATTAAAAGACGTACTTAAAAAATTACCAGGTATTGAAGTAGATAGAAAAGGAAATGTAACCGCAAACGGAAAAAAAATAAAAAAATTATTGGTAGAAGACAAACCTTTTTTTGGCGGAAATACCAAACTTGGCGTAAATAATATTCCTGCTGATGCCATTGATAAGGTGCAAGTACTAGAAAATTATAACGATGTAGCGATGCTAAAAGGACTACAAGATAGCGATGATTCGGTTTTAAATATTAAACTAAAAAAAGACAAAAAAAAATTTATTTTTGGCGATGTAGAAGTTGGTGCAGGTATTGAAAATCGCTATTTGTTACATCCAAAACTGTTTTATTACAGTCCTAAAACAAGCGTTAATTTTATTGGCGATGTCAATAACCAAGGCGTAAAATCTTTCACCTTTCAAGATTATTTAGAGTTTGAAGGAGGAATTGGTAAAATGTTAGGCGATTTTAAAGCCTATTTTAGTCTATACAATTCCGATTTTGCAAAATATTTAACCAACCAAGATTACACTTCCGAAAAGAACAATTTCGGAGCTTTTAGCATACGACATTCCGTTAGTACAGCAACCGATTTAAGTGCTTATGTAATCGGTTCAAAATCTACAACAACTACCAAAGTTTCTAATGCTAACACCTATTTAATTGATAACCAAGTTTCCTTTACGGAAGACAGAATCCATATCCAAAACCTAGATAATTTATTTGCAATTGGTAAAATAACCGTTGATTACGATCCCAATAAAAAAACCGATTATGCCTTTTCTAGTTTTTTTAAAATCACGAATTCCGATGCTTTCGGAAACATTTCTACAAACACCAATACCAGTTCTAATTTTATAAAATCTAAAAATAATTTAGACGCAATTCACTTTAAACAAAGTATAAGTTTAAATAAAAATGCATCAAAAAAACATACGATAACTTTAGACGCTAGTTATACTTATAATAAAGACAAACCAGAAAATAATTGGCAGACCAATCAAGCAATATTACAAGGATTAATTCCGTTACAACCAACTTCGGAATACCATATTTTTCAAGATAAATACCTACAAAACAATACAATAAATGCACTTGCGAAAGATTATTGGGTGTTGCATCGTTTTCATCATATTTATACAAGCGTTGGTTTTTTTACAAACACTGCAAATTTTTCAAATACCGACGGACAACTTCTAAACAACCAAACACCGTTTATTTTTAACGATTTTCAAAATGATTTTCAATATAATTTTTTAGATGCCTTTGTTGGTTTAGAATACAAATTCAAAATTAAAAAAGCAACCTTTAAACCTGCAATATTTTACCACAATTACCATTGGAATACCAAACAATTTCAAGAAAAAAATACGTTTAAAAAACAATTATTTTTACCACAATTTACCATGAAAATCAAGTTTAAATCAAGTGAAAACTTAAATTTAAAATATCGATTAAATACCAGTTTTGCAAACGTACAAATGCTTGCAAATAAGTATATTCTTTCTAGTTTTAATAGTGTTTATAAAGGAAACATAAATTTAGAAAACAGTTTATATCACAACATAAACTTAAATTATTATAAATACAATCTATACAAAGGATATCACTTTTCGGTTGGAGGAAATTTTTCAAAAAAAGTACAAAGTGTAAAAAGTATTACGCAAATAAATGGTATTAATCAATTTAATACAAATATAATGTTTGATAGACCAGAAACACGACTGTCTTTTCATGGATCATTTTCTAAAAAAATAAACAAAATGCGTTACAAATTAGGTGTCCAAACTAGTAAAAACGATTACTATCAAATTGTAAATACCAACATCTTACAAAACGAATCGATAAGCTATACTATTTCGCCAAGTATTAAAACCTATTTTAAAACCTATCCAAATTTAGAAATAGCTTACAACAAGCAAGTAGCAACATATAAATCAGGAACAAACAGTACATACATACAAGATATATTTCGTGTAAATGTAGATTACGATTTTTTAGAGGATTACATTTTTAATGCAGATTTTTCTTATACAAATTACGAAGATAATCAAAATAACCAAAATGAATTTTTAACGGCAAATGCAAAATTATTTTATCAAAAAGAAGATAGTCCTTGGGGATTTGAATTACAAGCAACGAATATTTTAAAAAACGCATACAAGCAAAACAATACCATAAGCGAATTTATAATTTCCGACACCAAAACGTACATTTTACCTAGAATATTTATGTTTAAGGTAAGTTATAAATTATAAAAAAATCCTTCTAATTTTAAAATTAGAAGGATTTTTTTATAATTTATAACTTACCTTAAACATAAATATTCTA
>CAMZLT010000205.1 GCA_947311745.1 uncultured Flavobacteriaceae bacterium
AAATTGGTTTATGTTACCAAATAATAACAATCCGTTTGATTCTTGGTACATGCCAACCGAAAATGAACCACACATTACACTAACACAAGAAAATGTAGATTATGCATGGAATGAAATTGTATTACAAGATCCTTTGTTTACACAAGAAAATGTATTAAATAATACGGTTTCGATAAAAAATCCTGTTATAGATAACGAATTATTAATTCGTTTTAACCAAGAATATTCGTATTTTAGTATTAAAATTTTTGATGTTACAGGCAAACAAATTTTTGATTACTCGGATAGAAATTCTAGTTCATTTATAACAATTCCTACTACAATTAATACCGGAATTTATTTTGCAACAGCAACTATAGATGGTATTACTAAAAAAATTAAATTGGTTTTTACATCGAATAAATCCTAAAATTAACATCTAACAAAAAACAATAACGACTTTATTTATTACATGTTACTTTACGAGGATACTTATTTAATTGCTATTAATAAACCAAATAATATCTTGGTACATCATGCAAAGATGGCTAATAATGTTTTTGAGGAGAAATCGTTGGTAGAAATTCTTAAAGAAAAGTATTCAAAAAAATACTATCCTATTCATAGGTTGGATAGAAAAACTTCAGGAATTGTATTGTTTGCTAAAGAAAAAGAATTTGTTTTTCCGTTTCAAAAATTATTTCAAGAAAATAAAATAGAAAAAGTATATTACGGAATTGTACGTGGTTTTACACCTAAAAATTTAAGTATAGATAGTGATGTAAAAGGGAGAGATGCTTTGGTTTACAAAACGGCTTTTACCAAACTTGAACGACTCGAAAAAATAGAAGTACCTATTGCTGTAACACCATACCAAACCTCACGATATAGTTTAGTAAAACTAACACCAAAAACAGGCAGATTACATCAATTACGAATTCATACTAACAAAATTAGCCATCCGTTAATTGGTGATCCAAAATATGGCGATAGATTTCACAATAGAATGTTTGCCAAGCAATTTGATTGCAATAAATTGTTTTTACATGCAAAAAGTATTACCTTTGAACATCCGTTTTTAGATAGTATTTTAAAAATAGAAGCTCCTTTTTCAAAAGATTGGCATAAAATTGGTATTACTTTTAAATGGAAAACCATTATTAATTAAAATATAATCTTATGTTACGATACACACACATCTTGTTTGTTTTTTCTGCTATTTTTATAGGAAGTTTGGCTTCTTGTAAAACAAATAAAAACACGTCTGCAAAAGATTCTAAAACTAAAAAAATGCTTGTTAAAGATAATCCTTTTACGATACTTTTACAAAACGGACATAGCAATATTACCAAACAAAAGAATACTGTTATTAAAGATAAAAAATCTTTAAATGCAATATATTCTAAAATAAATAGCACTAGAAAGCCTAGTTTACCAATTCCGGAAATTGATTTTTCTAAAACTATGATTTTAGGTTTGTTTATGGGTACAAAAAGTAGTGGTGGTTATTCTATACATATAAATCGTATAGAATCTAAAGGAAAAGAAATGGTTGTTTTTTATACCGAAAAGGCACCTCAAGGAATGGCTACCATGGTAATTACGCAACCTTGTCTTTTAGTAAGTACTGCTACTAGTAATTTACCTATTCGTTTTGAGTTGGTAAAATAGCCCTTTTATTACTTGAGTTTTTTGGTTAAAACTCCAATTCTTGCCTAAATTTTAATGCTTGTCTTCTTGAAGTTTCTACAGAAATGCCATTTTTTAATGTTATTTTTAATTTTCCGTTAAACCATGAGTCTACTTTATTTATTTCGTTTAAATTAATAATTTGTTGCCTATTAACTCTAAAAAATATTTTTGGTAATTTTTCGGATATTTGATTTAATGATTTGTAAATCAACGGATTATTATTCTCAAAATAAACACGTGTATAATTTCCCATTACTTCAAACAGCACAATTTTTTTTAACATAATCATCCAACAGTTTTCATCTTCCTTAATAAAAATCTGAGAGTTTTCGGTAAGTATATTTTCCGTTTCTTTAGTTTGTTTTTCTTGTAAAAAAGGTAGTAATTTTTCAATAGTTTTTTTAAACCTTTTTGGATTTATTGGTTTAAGTAAATAGTCAAAAGCATTGTATTCAAAAGATTTTATGGCATATTCATCATATGCAGTAGTAAAAATAACAATTGGTATTTTATCTAACATTTCAAGCAATTCAAAACCATTTTTTTCTGGCATATTAATATCTAAAAATAATAAAGTAGGATTTACTTCTTTAATTAAATGATATGCTTTGCTCACATTTTCGGCTTCGCCAATAATTTCAATTTGTGAATAGTTTTTAAGAATTTCTTTGAGTTCTAGTCTTGCAAGTCTAGAATCCTCAACCAATACTGCTGTTATTTTTTGTATATTTTTCACAATATTTAAATTCGAGTAAAATTACTATTTTAAAAAGTATTTTTTACATAAAAAAAGCAGAAATCTGACGAAATCTGCTTTTTATAATATATATAATTTTAAAAGTTACTTTCTTACTGGTAAATTTTGAATTAAATCGATGTATAAATTTACTTTATCTTTTAATTCTTTACGATGGTAAATAGCATCTAAAAATCCGTGTTCTAATACAAATTCAGATCGTTGAAAACCTTTAGGTAATTCTTTACCTGTTGTATCTTTTACAATTCTTGGACCAGCAAAAGCAATTAATGCATTTGGTTCGGCAATATTAATATCGCCAAGCATAGCAAACGATGCAGTTGTTCCTCCAGTTGTTGGATCAGTACATAAAGAGATATATGGTAATTTTGCTTCGTCTAATTGTGCTAATTTTGCAGAGGTTTTAACTAATTGCATTAGTGATAAAGAAGCTTCCATCATTCTTGCTCCACCAGATTTTGAAATCATCATAAAAGGCATTTTGTGCTTGATTGCATAATCAATAGCTCTTGCTATTTTTTCACCAACAACCGAACCCATTGAGCCACCGATAAAACTAAAATCCATTGCAGCAATTACAATATCTTTTCCTTTTGATTTTCCTACTGCAGTTCGTACAGCATCTTTTAATTTTGTTTTTTCTTGTGCTTGTTTTAAACGATCGGTATATTTTTTAGTATCTTCAAATTTTAACGGGTCTTTTGAAGTGAGATTTTCATTTAGTTCTTTAAATTCATTATTATCAAAAAACATTTCAAAATATTCGTTTGAACCTATTCGCACGTGATAGTCGTCTTCTGGACTAACATACAAATTTTCTTTAAGTTCGTTAAATTCTATAACTTTTCCGCTAGGTGTTTTATGCCAAAGTCCTTCGGGAACATTCTTTTTTTCTTCGGTAGGAGTGGTAATTCCTTTATCCTTTCTTTTAAACCAACTACTCATTTTACTTATTTTTGGGTTTTAATAATTGTTTGCAAACATACTTAAATTATTATAATACGTCCACACAGTTTAAATCTTTGAACGCTTGTTCTAATCTTTGCACAAACGATTCTTCACCTTTTCTCAGCCATTTTCTGGGGTCGTAATATTTTTTATTAGGGAGTTCATCACCATCAGGATTACCTATTTGTCCTTGTAAATATGCTTGGTTTTTATCAAAATAGTCTCTAACACCAGCCATAAAAGCATATTGTAAATCGGTGTCAATATTCATTTTAATTACGCCATAACTAATTGCTTCTTTAATTTCTGCTTCTGTAGAACCTGAACCGCCATGAAAAACAAAATCGACAGGATTTTTTTCGGTATGGTGTTTTTTCTCGATATATTTTTGTGAATTATCTAAAATTTTAGGTGTTAATTTTACGTTTCCTGGTTTGTAAACACCATGTACATTTCCGAAAGATGCAGCGATGGTAAAACGGTTACTAATTTTTTTAAGTTCTTCGTAAGCATAGGCAACTTCTTCTGGCTGTGTGTATAGTTTTGAAACATCCACATCACTGTTATCTACACCATCTTCTTCCCCTCCTGTAATCCCTAATTCAATTTCTAGGGTCATACCTAACTTATCCATTCGTTTTAGGTATTTTTTACATATTTCGATGTTTTCTTCTATTGGTTCTTCGGATAAATCAATCATATGCGAACTAAAAAGAGGCACGCCATTTTCTTTAAAAAAGCTTTCACCGGCATCTAACAAGCCATCAATCCAAGGTAATAATTTTTTTGCACAGTGATCGGTGTGTAAAATTACCGAAACACCATATTTTTCCGCCATGGTGTGTACGTGTTTTGCTCCAGCAATTGCTCCAGCAATGGAAGCTTTTTGGTTTTCGTTTGATAATCCTTTTCCTGCATAAAACGAAGCTCCTCCGTTTGAAAATTGTACAATAACAGGGGCGTTTAATTTTTTTGCAGTTTCTAAAACAGAATTTACTGTATTACTACCAATAACATTTGCTGCTGGTAAGGCAAAGTTTTTTTCTTTTGCAAGTTTAAAAATTGCTTGAATTTCATCACCACTTGCAACGCCAATTTTAATATCTGTTTTCATCTGTATTTTTTGTTTTTTAGAATTACAAATTTAACAAAACTATTCTTATTTATCTAAAATAATCGTTAGTAAAAGATTAAAAAGGGTAATTAATACCAAAATTAAATACTTCGTTTTTAAAGTTGTAATGTTGAAACCATTTTTTATTTTCAAGATATGGTTCGTATGTTTTAAAGCCAATATCTACTCTAAAAATTAAAAAACTAAAGTCATATCGTATACCAAAACCACTTCCAACAGCAATTTCTTTTACTGAATTAAATCCTTTAAATTTAGCGTCATTACTTGTTAATTCTGAATTAGTTAAATCCCAAATATTTCCTGCATCAATAAACACAGCACTATAAATATTATTAAAAAACTTAAAGCGATATTCTATATTAGAAACCATCTTTAAATTACCAGTATTAAATTCTAAACTACTTTTCGAAACGCCTGGTCCAAGATCAAAAGTTTTCCAAGCCCTAACGTCGTTAGAACCTCCTGATCGGTATTTTCTACTAAAAGGAATATCATTTGAATTTCCAAAAGGAATTGCTGCACCAACAAACGAACGAAAGACAAGATGGTTGTTTCTACCAAAATCCCAATATTTTTTATATTCAACCTCTGCTTTTATATATTGTGCAATTGGCAAATCAAACAACACTTTTTTGTCGTTAATTTTTTTATTTACAATGCTACTAGTTATTGAACCTGAGGAAACAATTTTAGATCTAAAAAATGAAAAACTATAATCGTTAATATTTTCTTTATTAGAATAGGTAAATGCATAAGTTATTGCAGGAACTAAGATGTCTTCAGCAATAATTTGGTTTCGTTCTTTTACACGTTGTACGGTTTGGTATTGTAAAAAATTAGTGGTTTCAAAATTATTTATTGGATTTAACACATAACTTATATAGCCAAACGGATTGGTTATATTTCCGTCTCTATCTATAGTATTTGAATCGTGAATAATTTGCGACACGGTGTATAATTTTCGCAATTCAGAATTAAAAATATTAAAATAACTATTAGGATTTAAATTATTAATATATTGAATATTAAATAAATCTAATTGATGTTTAACTTTACTGTTTTTTCGCCAAAAATAACTCATAATTGCGGTTATATTTTGCCTATCTAATCCAATATTTTTTTGAAAACTAGTACTAATACTTATATCTGTTTTCGGACGCATATATTTCGGAATAATTCTACTAGTATTTATGGGGAAAAATATTCTAGGCATTTTTAATGAGGCTGTTGCTCCTATTTCCCAAGCTGTAAATCCAAAATAATTAAAATCAGGATCGGAAGTGTCTTCTGCAAGATTTAAAAACGATCCTTGAAAGGATAGATCTAAAATTTCTAAACCTTTAAACGTATTTCTATCTAAAAACGACAACTTACCTAAAACGCCAAAAGGCTTTATGTTAGAATGAATAAAATCAATATTTGAATCTATTCCGTATTTTTTTAAAGGTGTAAGATATATATTGGTTTCTAAATCGGTATCGTTTTTTTCTATATATTCGATATTTATTGGTGTTCTAAATATTTTTAATTCGTTTAAATATTGCCTAGTCACCTTTCGTTCATCATCTTTATAAACATCGTTTGGTGTTATTCCAAGAGCATTTGCTAAATATTTAGGATTGTATTTTAGTTTTTTATGTGCCCAAAAAGTATATCCTTTATAGTTTACAGAATCTAAATATTTTTGGTTTTTTGTATTAAACGAATAATCGGTATATACGTTTATCCGTTTTACTTTTTGTATAACAAAGGGTTTGGTAATTATAGAATCTCCTATTTTTATACTTTGGTTTGGAATTTTTAAACGGATGTTTTTTAAAACGTATTTTTCTATGGTAGAATCCAAATCAAATTTTATATAATCTTTATTAAATTTATAAATACCTGCGTTTCTATAGAGTTTTGATAAGCGGTTTACTTCATTTTTAAAATTGTTTAAATCAAATTGTTGCCCTTTTTTTAGTAAAGAATTACTTGATGTTAAATTATATAAGGAATCTAAGGCTTTTGATTGGATTTCTGTTTGTATGGAGTCTAAAAAATAGGCTTTATTAGCGGTAACATTAAAAATTAATTTTTTTCGTTTTGCTTTAGTTTTTATACTTTTCGAAGTAACAACTGCATCAAAATAACCTTTGTTTTTAAAATATTTTTCTAGAGTTTTTTCGGATCGTTTGGTTTTTAAATTATTTAAAATTACAGGAGCTTCTCCGTTTTTTATTAACCATTTATTAAAGCCTTTATTAAAATTATAAACTGCTTTTGTTTGTTTGTTTGAAAAAACGGCACTGATTTTTTTCGCTTTTTTAGGATGATTTTTGAGCCACTCTTTATAGGTTTTTTCAAAATTTAGATTAGACCAATTGTAAATATACAATCCAATAGGTAAACCTAGTACTTTCTGATTTGGTCGTTGTATTAAATACGAATACAATTCAATATTTGAAGTTTTCTTTTTGTTAACTAAAATGGTATTTTTATCTAATAAATACTCGTTATCTTTCACTCTTTTTACAGCGTTACACGAACTTATTAGTGCAACTAATATAATTAATAGTATTTTTGTAAGCGTTTTAATCAAGAGTGCTTGTTTTGAGTATTCAAAAGTAAGATAAATTAGTTAATGTACAAAGACACATGCTATTTAAAATATAACAACATGCTTTCAAAAAAAGAAATAAAAAACATACAGCTTTTAAAACAGAAAAAGTATCGCAATACATTTAATCTTTTTGTAGTAGAAGGTAAAAAATCGGTGCTAGAATTTATTAATAATTCGGTTTTTGAAATGGTAAAAATTTACCATACTACTACTTTTGAAAAACCTATTGAAAATGCTGTTATTCTTAGTGATTCGGAATTAAAAAAAATTAGTTTTCTAACGACACATCAACAAGTTTTAGGTGTTTTTAAGAAAAAAGTCTTTTCTTTTGAAAATTCTAATGGATTATCTATAGCCTTAGACACTGTTCAAGATCCAGGTAATTTAGGTACAATTATTAGACTTTGTGATTGGTTTGGTGTTACACAGTTAATTTGCTCAAACAATACGGTAGATTGTTTTAATCCTAAAGTTGTACAAGCAACCATGGGTTCTTTAAATCGTGTTAAGGTAATTTATACCGATTTACATTCCTTTTTAAAGGAAAGTAAAAAACCAATTTACGCTGCGATTATGGATGGTAAAAATGTCTATCAAACTAAATTAAACAGCAATGCAATTTTAGTTTTAGGAAACGAAGCAAATGGTATTTCAAAAGAAAATTTAGAATTGGTTACCGATTCTATCGCAATTCCACGATTTGGAAATTTACAACAAACCGAAAGTCTTAATGTTGCAACTGCTACTGCTATTTTATTAAGCGAATTTAGAAGGAGTTAATAGAATTTACTCAAAGGTTAACTTTAAGAAAATTCCTCTTGTAGCAAACCTATCAATAGGAGCTGTCCACGGACTTGCAGGACCTGTATTATCAGGAATAAGTTCGTTATTTATAGCAAAAATTCCTCTAATAGATGGCGAAAATTTAAAATACGGAAGGTAAAAATCCATCCCTAAACCTACTTCGTACATTAAAGCAGTTTTAGTCATTCTAAATTCACCTGCATAATTATCATCAGGATTATCTTGATTGGATGAAAAATTGTAATCTAAAGCAATTCCTCCGATAGCATATGGTTTTATATTTCGCAATCTATCGGTGCTAAATTTAAATAAAATTGGCAAATGCAGATAGGTCGAAGGTACTTCACGTAAACTATCTCTTTTTGTTAGAAAAGAGCCATTTGCATTACTAAAATATAGCTTTTTAACATTACTAATTAATCCTGGTTCAAAACGTAACGAAAGATTTTTATGCAAGCGTTTTTCTACAATAACACCAATAATAAAACCCATTCCTGCATCTACTTTTACGTTGGCATCTGTATAATTGGATTTTTTATAATCTATAAGAAAACTATTTTTATTAATACCAAGATAATAGCCAAAATTCCATGGTTTTTTATCAAAGTTGGGTAAATTATCAACTTTAGACTTCTGTGCTGAAGCATGTGAAAAACAGAAAATTACGAATACGAGGGGGTATATAAAGTGTTTCATTTTTTTATTTATTTGCAATATAAATGGTAGAAATTCCAAATGTTACAGGAATATCTTTTGCAGTAGTAAACCCATTTTTTAGTAAAATATTGTTAAATGCCTTACCAAAAGGGAAATTTGCAGCAGATTCAGGTAAATAGTTATATGCTTTTTTGTCTTTTGAAAACAACGAACCAACAGTAGGAATTATATATTTGGAATAAAATTTAAATAATTGTTTCATCGGAAATTTGGTTGGTTGTGAAGTTTCTAAAACTACAAAAATACCATTTGGTTTTAATACTCGATAAATTTCTTTAAGTCCTTTATCTAAATTTTCAAAATTACGAACGCCATAACCAACAGTAATTGCGTCAAAAGTAGCATCTGCAAATGGTAAATTTTCCGAATCTCCTAAAATTAATTCAATTGGTAAATTTTTCTTTTTAACTTTCGCTTTAGCGATATCTAACATTCCTTTTGAAATGTCTAAACCTGTAATTTTAGCAGTCTTAATTTTAGCTAAATTAATAGCTAAATCACCTGTTCCTGTTGCAATATCTAAAATGTTTTTAGAATTATTTTTTGCTACTATTTTTACTACTTTTTTACGCCAACTTATATCCAAACCAAAGGTTAATACACGATTTAAAAAATCGTATTCCTTAGAAACATTATCAAACATTTTAGTTACTTGTTCCTTTTTCCCTAATTTAGTATCGTTATATGGTGTTACCGTTTTACTCATTTTAAAATTTTGACAAATTTAAAAATATAAATACGAATACATTATAATTCTACACTTTATTTATTGATAATTAAATTATAATTACTCATTTACTTGACAAAGGGTGTCTTGATGTTGTATATTTGCCGTTCTTAAAAAAGCGAACTATATGAAATTATCAAAATTTATTTATGATTTACCAGAGGAGTTATTTGCACAACATCCTGTTCATAATAGAGATGAATCTAGATTAATGGTATTAAATAGAAAAGAAAAAACAATTGAACACAAACTATTTAAAGACCTAATTAATTATTTTGACGAAGATGATATAATGGTATTTAATGATACAAAAGTCTTTCCTGCAAGGTTATTTGGTAATAAAGAAAAAACAGGAGCAAGAATTGAAGTTTTTCTTTTAAGAGAATTAAATCCAGAAACTAAACTTTGGGATGTATTAGTAGATCCTGCAAGAAAAATTCGTATAGGAAATAAATTGTTTTTTGATGAAGCAGAAACTTTAGTTGCCGAGGTTATAGATAATACTACTTCAAGAGGTAGAACGCTACGTTTTTTATACGATGGAACGTACGAAGAATTTAGAGCAAAATTAAACGAACTTGGTGAAGCACCATTGCCAAAATATATAAAACGACCTATTGAACCAACCGATGAGGAGCGTTTTCAAACTATTTATGCAAAACACGAAGGTGCCGTTTTTCCTCCAACTGCAGGAATGCATTTTTCTAAACATTTATTAAAACGATTAGAAATCAAAGGTGTAGAATCAGCAAACATTACTTTACATGTTGGTTTGGGTACATTCCAATCGGTAGAAGTAGAAGATTTATCTAAACATAAAACCGATTCAGAAAAGGTACTTATAGGCAATGAAACTGTAGAGATTATAAACCAAGCTATTAAAAATAAAAAACGTATTTGTGCTGTTGGAACAACGGTAATGCGTGCTTTAGAAACATCGGTTTCTACGTATAAAAATCTAAAACCATACGATGGATGGACTAATAAATTTATTTTTCCACCACACGATTTTAGTATAGCAAATGCTATGATTTCTAATTTCCACCCTCCAAAATCTTTATTAATGATGTCAGTTGCTGCTTTTGCAGGATTAGACTTTTTACATGAAGCATATCAAGAAGCAATTAAAGAAAAATATCGTTTCTTAGCTTATGGTGATGCGATGTTAATTATTTAATAACATTCGTTTAGTTCTTAAGAGGTATAATAAGTGTTAACCACCTTAAAAAAAGTACTATAAAGTATACTTTATAGTACTTTTAATATTTATTTGGTATTACGACTTTAATTTTTGAATGTTTTTACCTTTTGTATTTATTTTTTTTAAAAATTCTTTCAACTCTTTTAAATCATATGGTTTTGCTATAATTTTTTTATCAGTATCTAGAACATAATACGAAGGCGTTCCTGTAACACCATAATCTTGTGAATATTGACTTTTCCATTTACCCAAGCCTAAAATGTGGTGTTTTATGTTGGCAAAATCAAAGGTGAATTCTTTCCAATTTGCTTTAGATTCGTCAGATTCTAAACCAATAGCAAGCGTTGTGATTTCTTTTTTATCGGTTAAAAATTGATTAAATTTTGGCACTTGTTTTAAACAATGCGAACAGGTAGAACTCCAAAATAAAACTACGTAGTAGCTATTTTTAGGAAGTGTATATAAACTAAATTTTTTACCATAAACATCCCATTTAATATCTGGTGCTGGTTGTCCGATTGCTGTTTTAAAGAAGTCATTAATCATTAATTTGAATTCCATATCTTGTAATTCAACAGGGAGTTTTGCATAATGATTTTCAAAGATATAATCTACAATTTCTTTATTTTGTTTTTGTGCAAACATAAATAAAATAGATTCAATAACATCCTTTTTTAATAGCGTTTTTTTAATTTTTGCAACAACTGTATCGATAGCTTTTTTGTGTAATTCTATTTGTGTTTTTTGGTCATTGGCTACATTAATATACACGATATAATCAATGATTCTATCCATAAAGAAAGAGGATTTTTCTAAGGCAGCATTATCAAAATCTACAAAATCAAAATAATGTCTTTTAAGTGTGTCTAAATACGATTGTGTGTTTTTAATTAAGGTTTTAGGATAATAACGATTATTTGCTTTTATGAAATGATGTACGTACATTTTTTTAGAGGCATTCTCGTATTTTTCTTGTTTAAAGGAAAGATTTTTTAGCGTTTCTAAATAATTTAATTCTAGTTTTTGATTTTCAAGTGGCTCTTTGGTTTTAAAATAAGCAACTTGTAAAGAATCTAATGTGTTGTGATATTCCGAAATATCGTCTAAATATTTTTGGTGTAACTTATTTTCTTTAGATTGCTTAAACTTTATTAAAACCGAAGGGTAATCAGGATGAAATTCTACATCAATATTTTCGTGATTATACAAAACATCGGCATACATATTTTTTTTATCATCATATAAAATGCGATACACACCTGTTTTTTTTCCTTTCGGAATAATTAATTCAAACTTACCATCTTTAATAGTTGCATCGCTAACATATGCTTGATGCACACCTTTTAATTGATATAAAATAACCCACGAATATTTTTTAGCTGGATTCATTATTCCTTTAATGGTATCTTGTGCATTTGCAAATAAGGATGCAAAAACAATACTTAACAATAGTAATTTTTTACGCATAATAGTTAATTTTAGTAAAACTTTTCAATAACTATACCAAATCTAATTTGGTAATAATTTTTTGTAAAAGTATTTATTTTTTTTGAATACTTTAAAAAACAAACTTTTTAATTTATGTATATTTGTACAAATATTAAATTATGATTGTACATTCTTTGCCAAATTCTATTTTAAATAATTTCATTGCACAAATTCGCGATGAAAAAATTCAAAAAGACTCCTTACGTTTTAGACGAAATATCGAGCGAATAGGTGAAATTTTAGCTTACGAGTTGAGTAAAAAATTAAACTACACTACGCAAGAAGTAAAAACGCCATTAGGTACAAAAAATATAAACATCTTAGACGAAAAAATTGTGTTATGTTCTATTTTACGAGCAGGATTACCTCTACACCAAGGGGTATTAAACTATTTTGACGATGCAGAAAATGCGTTCATTTCGGCATATAGAAAACATAATCCAACGAATCATCAAGAATTCTCTATAGAAGTAGAATATTTCGCTTCACCATCTTTACAAGATAAAACCTTATTATTAATCGATCCAATGTTGGCAACAGGAAATTCTATGGTTGCAGTATTTGAAGCCTTAAAAAAACACGGAATACCCAAAAAAATACATATCGTTTCAGTAATTGGAGCTGTAGCAGGAATTGAATATATTGATAAATTTTTCCCTAACGATACAGAGCTTTGGATTTCTGCAATTGACGATAAATTAAACAACAACGGTTATATTATTCCTGGTTTAGGAGATGCGGGGGATTTAGCTTTTGGAAATAAATTATAGAAAGTAGGAATTATTTATTACTTTTGCATTAGTTATAACCCACATAAAAACTATTATAATGACTCTAAGT
>CAMZLT010000206.1 GCA_947311745.1 uncultured Flavobacteriaceae bacterium
GCGCAGGAATTTTTTAGTGAAATAATTGTAGCCCAATTCTGAGCTAAATAAATTTTGAGCATTTTCAATTATAGCAGGTAGTTTGGCTTTGTAATAGAAAATACATGAATTTTTCGGGTTAAATCAATATCCAACAGCAGTATCATCACCACGAGGATCTGCTCCACCTTCTAACTTTCCGTTTGGTAGTATTAAAATAGCATCTACTTTACCTACAACAGGTGCATCGCTTTTATCAATTTTATAACCTAGTTTTTCTAAATTAGGGAATATTCTTTCATCAAATTTTGGCTCAAATTTTATATTATCTGGTAACCATTGGTGATGAAATCTTGGTTTAGAAACCGATTGTTGCATTGCCATATCGTACTCTAACACATTTAAAATATTTTGAGTAACCGATGTAATAATTGTAGAACCTCCTGGCGAACCCAAAACCATTTTTAATTTTCCGTCCTGCGCTACAATTGTCGGACTCATAGAACTTAGCATACGTTTTTCTGGAGCAACAGCATTTGCCTCTGCTCCTACCAATCCAAACATATTAGGAAAACCTGGTTTTATACTAAAGTCATCCATTTCGTTATTTAAGAAAAAACCTGCTTCTGCAACATACACTTTTGAACCATATGCACCGTTTAAGGTTGTGGTTACGGATACTGCATTCCCGAAAGGATCCACAATGGAATAATGTGTTGTTTCATTACTTTCGTAACCTGCAATTTTACCATGTGAAATTTCTTTAGAAGTATTTGCTTTTTCAAAAGAAAAACTTTTCATTCGGTTAGTAACATAATCTGCTGAAATTAATTTTTCAATAGGTACTTTTACAAAATCCGAATCCCCTAAATAATGTGCTCTATCGGCAAATGCTCTACGTTCGGCTTCGGTAATTAACTGAATGTATTTTTGAGAATTATGTGCAAATTGTCCGATATTATAAGGCTCAATTCCTTTTAAAATTTGAGCAATGCAAATTCCACCACTACTAGGCAAAGACATAGACGTAATTTTAGCATCTTTATAGGTAAATGTTATTGGTTTACGCCATTTTGCTTCGTATTTTTCTAAATCTTGTGTCGTCATAATTCCGCCTAAATCTTGAATATAACTAATCATCATCTCTGCAGTTTTTCCTTTGTAGAATTCGGTTTTACCATTATCGCGAATTCGTTCTAAAGTAGCTGCCAATTTTAGATATTTTATAGTATCTCCTTCTTTCCATTCTTTATCTAAAAATATTTTTCGCTTGTTTGCTTTTTCAAATAATACACGATATTTATTTAACGAATAGGCTTGTTTTTTAGTAACCACTACGCCGTTTTTAGCTAAATCAATTGCTGGTTGAATTAATTCTTTAAACGGAATTGTCCCAAATTTTTCATGTACTTTATACAATCCTGCCATACTTCCTGGTACACCAACAGCATTTGCTCCAAGTAAACTTTTATCTGGAATTACATTATTTAAACTATCTACATACATATTTCTATGTGCAGCTAACGGTGCTTTTTCTCTAAAATCCAAAGAACCAACTTTACCATCTTTCGTACGATATACCATAAAACCACCACCACCTAGATTTCCTGCAAAAGGATACGCTACGGCAAGTGCCAAATGTGTTGCAATCATTGCATCGTAAGCATTTCCGCCTTTTTTCATGATATCTACACCAATTTTTCCAGCTTCTTTTCTTGCACAAACAACCATTCCGTTATCTGCAACAACGCCTTTTTTTACCTTGTCTTTACATTGTACAAATAAAAAAATGCTAAGAATTAATACTGTTATTTTTTTCATTATTATATTTATTTAGAAGGATTTAACGGTTCTTTTCCACTTAAAACATCAAAATACATTTTAAAATCCGATTTCAAACTCCACAATGGATATTTAAAAGTTGCTGGTTGGTTTTTTTCAAAGAAAAAATGACCAATCCATGCAAATCCATAACCAGAAATTGGCACAAAAACTAACCAATACGGATTCAAATGAATAATAGCTGTTAGCACCAAAGCTAGAACAATAGAAGTTCCCATTACATGTAACAATCTATTTATAGGGTTACTGTGCTCTTTTAAATAAAAACGATAAAAATCGGAATAATTGGTAATTTGTTTTGCCATATTTTTTAATTTGTAAAGTTTCAAAGATACAACTATTATTCTAAATTAATTTGTGTGGTATGCTTAACTTCATTAATTATAAAAGTGCTATACGTACTACCAATATAATCTAAAGAGGTTAATTTTGTATTTAAAAACAATCGGTATTCTTGCATATTTTCAACTACAATTTTAAGTTGGTAATCATAATCACCACTAATATTGTAACATTCTAATACTTCTTTAAAATGTTGCATTTCTTTTTCGAATTTATTAATAAAAGTATTGTGATGTTTAATTAACTTTACTTGACATAAAACCAAGAAATTTTTATCAATTTTTTGCTTATCTAAAGTCGCAACATACTTTGAAATAATTTTAGATTTTTCTAATTTTTTAATCCGTTCGTAAATTGCGGTAACCGATAAATTTAATTTATCTGAAAGTACTTTTGCCGTGGTTTTACCATCAATTTGTAGGTAATTTAGTATTTTTTTATCAATTGTATCTAATTGCATGGTGTAAAAATTACATTTATAAGAGTTAAAACAGAATATATTTGTAATAAAAACTACAAATAGCATTTTAATTAGATAAAAATACTAAATAATTTATTTAATACACTATTAAAAACTAAAATAAATTCATTTTAATTAAATTTGTACAAAACGTAATATATAAAAAATGAAGAATAAAGCTATAAATAATTTACAAGATTACCATGTATTTGGCGAATTTGGAGGTGTAAATCCTTCTATATCCGATTCTGCAACCTATACTTTTTTAGCAGCAAAAACAATGGCAGATACCTTTGAAGGAAACACCGAAGGCTGTTATTTATACTCTAGACACACCAGTCCAAGTAATTTAAACCTTGCATCAGCAATGGCTGCAATGGAGAACACTGAAGCTGCTTTAGTTTCGGGGTCTGGAATGGGAGCAATTACTTCGGTAATCATGCAAATTTGCAATGCCGATAGTCATATTGTTTCTAGTAGAACTATTTACGGAGGTACACATGCCTTTCTTAAAAATTTTATTCCAAAATTTAATATTACTACTAGCTTTGTAGATATTACTAATCTTGAAAAAGTAGAAAAAGCAATCACAAAAAATACTAAAATGATTTATTGTGAATCGTTAAGCAATCCTTTATTAGAAATTGCCAACATTCCTGAATTGGCAAAAATTGCAAAAAAACACAACATTCCGTTGGTAGTAGATAATACGTTTACACCTTTAATTATTTCTGCAAAAGAATTAGGAGCAGATATTGTTTGCCACAGTTTAACCAAATTTATAAACGGAACAAACGATACTGTTGGTGGTA
>CAMZLT010000207.1 GCA_947311745.1 uncultured Flavobacteriaceae bacterium
ATGTAACTATGAACGAACCATTTTTTGTAGGACACTTTCCTGGTGCACCAGTAATGCCAGGTGTTTTACAAGTTGAAGCAATGGCACAATGTGGTGGAATTTTGGTTTTAAGCACTGTACCAGATCCTGAAAATTACCTTACCTATTTTATGAAAATGGATAATGTAAAATTCAAACAAAAAGTACTACCAGGCGATACCTTAATCTTTAAAGCTGAATTAATCACACCCATACGACGAGGTATTTGCCACATGCAAGCCTACGGCTATGCTAACAACAAACTTGTAGTTGAAGCACAATTAATGGCACAAATAGCTAGAATAAAAGACTAACTTTAAAAAAGGAATACGTTCTCTTTTTAGCATAAAAAACAAAACATGAATCAACCACTAGCATATATTCACCCAGGAGCAAAAATAGCCAGAAATGTTGTTGTAGAACCTTTTACAACAATACACAATAATGTAGAAATTGGATCTGGCACTTGGATCGGTTCTAATGTTACCATAATGGAAGGTGCACGAATTGGTGAAAATTGTAGAATTTTCCCAGGTTCTGTAATCTCTGCAATACCACAAGATTTAAAATTTGAAGGAGAAGATTCACTTGTCGTTATCGGTAATAATGTAACCATTAGAGAATGCGTAACTATAAATAGAGGAACAAAAGCACACGGAAAAACCGAAATTGGCGATAATGTACTTATTATGGCAACCGTTCATATTGCACACGATTGTATCATTAAAAATGATGTAATTTTAGTAAATGGTGTACTACTTGCAGGCCATGTAACCGTTGGCGAATATGCCATAATTGGAGGACTTGCAGGAATTCATCAGTTTATTCATATCGGAGCACATGCAATGGTATCAGGAGGTTCTTTGGTAAGAAAAGACGTTCCTCCTTTTACTAAAGCTGCAAAAGAACCATTATCATACGTAGGAATAAATTCTATCGGTTTGAGACGGAGAGGTTTCAAATCCGAAAAAATACGCGAAATTCAAGATATATATAGAATTTTATACCAACGGAAAAATAACAATTCACAAGCCGTCGGAATTATCGAAGCAGAATACGAAGCAACACCAGAAAGAGATTTAATCCTTCAATTTATTAGAAACTCACAAAGAGGAATCATGAAAGGATATACCAGTAACTTATAAAAATAAATTCATAAAATACAAATATGGCAACAACATCAGACATAAAAAAAGGACTTTGCATCATTTTTAATCACGACACCTATAAAATTGTTGAATTTCAGCATGTAAAACCTGGTAAAGGTCCTGCTTTTGTTCGTACAAAACTAAAAAGTTTAACTAGTGGTAAAGTTGTAGACAACACCTTTTCCGCCGGTCATAAAATAGAAGAAGTTAGAGTAGAAACACGCAAATACCAATATTTATATCCTGAAGGTGATATGTATCATTTTATGAATACAAGCGATTATAACCAAATTGCACTTCCTAAAGAAACTATTGATGGTGTAGAATTTTTAAAAGAAGGCGAAGTAGTAACTGTTATTGTTAGAGCTGCTGACGAAACACCTTTAGCTGTAGATATGCCACCAAGTGTTGTTTTAGAAATTACACATACCGAACCAGGTGTTAAAGGAAATACTGCAACAAATGCAACCAAACCTGCAACGGTGGAAACTGGTGCTAGAATAAATGTACCTCTTTTTATAAATGAAGGTGATTTGGTAAAAATTGAAACCGAAAAAGGAACATATCAAGAACGTGTCAAAGCGTAATTTTGTTTTTAGTATGATGTAGTAGTTAGTAGTATTCAGTTGGTAGTATATTAATTCATAATTCTTAACTCATAATTCATAACTCCTATGAAATTTCCCAGAGTATATACATTAAAAGAAATTGCTCAAATAACCAATACCGAATTTATCGGTGATGCAGATTTTCCTGTAAAAGGAATTAACGAAATACATGTTGTTGAAAATGGCGATGTAGTTTTTGTAGATCATCCAAAATATTACGACAAAGCATTAGAATCAGCAGCTACGATAGTTCTTATTAATAAAAAAGTAAAGTGTCCTGAAGGAAAAGCCTTACTAATTTCCGACGATCCTTTTAGAGATTTTAACAAGCTTTCCTCCTATTTTAAACCTTTTAAACAAGCAAATAATAACATTTCGGATTCCGCAATTATTGGTAAAAACACTATTATTCAACCAAATGTTTTTATTGGCAACAATGTGGTAATTGGTGAAAATTGCATTATTCATCCAAATGTAATTATATATGATAATTGCGTTATAGGAAACAACGTTATTATACATGCAGGAACCGTTTTAGGAGCGGATGCTTTTTACTATAAAAATAGACCAGAAGGCTTTGACAAACTAATTTCATGTGGTAGAGTTGTTATAAAAGATAATGTAGATATTGGTGCATCTTGCACAATTGACAGAGGTGTTACAGGAGACACTACCATTGGTGAAGGTACTAAAATGGATAACCAAATTCAAATAGGACACGATACCATAATCGGAAAAAAATGCCTAATTGCAAGTCAAACAGGTATAGCAGGTTGTTGTATTATAGAAGATGAAGTTACTATTTGGGGACAAGTTGGTACAAATAGCGGAATCACCATCGGAAAAAAAGCCGTAATCCTAGGACAAACAGGTGTAACTAAATCCGTTAGCGGAGGAAAATCCTATTTCGGAACACCAATAACCGAATCTAGACAAAAATTAAAAGAATTAGCAACCTTAAAAAGAATTACAAAAAATAGCTAAATTTTATAGATTAAAATATAAAATGAATTACTTTTGCAAAGAATTTAGCATTCCATAAATTAGATAAAAAATAAAATAAAATGAGCGTTTTAGTAAATAAAGATTCAAAAATAATCGTACAAGGTTTTACAGGTGGTGAAGGAACTTTTCACTCCGAACAAATGATTGCTTACGGTACAAACGTAGTTGGTGGTGTAACCCCAGGAAAAGGAGGACAAACTCACTTAGACAGACCAGTTTTTAACACTGTTGCCGATGCCGTTAAAAATGTACAAGCAGATACATCAATTATATTTGTTCCACCAGCATTTGCCGCAGACGCAATTATGGAATCTGCTGAAGCTGGAATCAAAGTAATTATATGTATTACAGAAGGGATTCCTACTTCGGATATGGTAAAAGTAAAAGCATATTTAGCAGATAAAGATTGTAGATTAATTGGTCCTAACTGTCCTGGAGTAATTACTCCTGAAGAAGCGAAAGTTGGTATTATGCCTGGTTTTGTATTTAAAAAAGGTAAAATAGGTATTGTTTCTAAGTCAGGAACTCTAACCTACGAAGCAGCTGACCAAGTTGTAAAACAAGGCTTTGGTATTTCAACAGCTATCGGAATTGGAGGTGATCCAATCATCGGAACTACAACTAAAGATGCAGTAGAATTATTAATGAACGACGACGAAACTGAAGCAATCGTTATGATTGGTGAAATTGGTGGACAATACGAAGCGGATGCAGCAAAGTGGATAAAAGAAAATGGCAATAAAAAACCTGTAATCGGTTTTATAGCAGGACAAACTGCTCCTAAAGGTCGTACAATGGGTCATGCTGGTGCAATTGTTGGTGGCGAAGACGATACAGCAGAAGCTAAAATGCGTATTTTAAGAGAAAATGGTATTCACGTTGTAGAATCACCTGCAAATATTGGTAAAAAAGTAGCTGAAATTTTAGGCTAATTTCTATTTTTTCAATAAATAAAACGTTAATATTATCACAATATTATACAATAATTTTCATAATAATCTGTTTTCTAATATATTTGAGAACAGATTATTTTTATTTCTAACTAAAACATTATCATGAAAAAGACACATTTACTCTTTATTTTACTGCTTTCCTTTTTAACATTTAATTGCAAAACAGAAACCAATACCAAAGAAAAAACAAATAAAGATGCAAATGGTTTCTCCTACGAAACCTACGCTAACGATCCAACAGGCTTAAGGCTTTACACTTTAGACAATGGTTTAAAAGTATATTTAAGTAAAAATACCGATGAACCAAAAATCCAAACCTATATTGCTGTACGTGCAGGTTCTATATACGACCCGAAAAATTCTACAGGTTTGGCACACTATTTAGAACACATGGTTTTTAAAGGAACTTCTAAAATAGGCACACAAAATTGGGAAAAAGAAAAAGGCTATTTAAAACAAATTTCCGATTTATATGAAAAAATGCGTATGGAAAAAGATACTGCTAAGAAAACTGCCATTTACAAACAAATCGATAAAGTTTCTTTAGAAGCATCTAATTATTGCGTTGCTAACGAATACGATAAAATGACTTCTGCTCTTGGAGCAACAGGAACAAATGCACACACATGGTTTGAAGAAACAATCTACAAAAATAAAATTCCTGCTAACGAATTAAATAAATGGCTAACTTTAGAAAGCGAACGTTTTAGCGAATTAGTTTTACGTCTTTTCCATACCGAATTAGAAGCTGTTTTTGAAGAATTTAATCGTGGTCAAGATAACGATTGGCGAAAAAGATATGCTGCAATGTTAGATGGACTTTTCCCAACACATCCCTACGGACAACAAACCACTATCGGAACTGCCGAACACCTTAAAAACCCATCAATGGTAGATATTCACAACTATTTTGACAAATATTATGTTCCTAATAATATGGCAATGGTTTTAGTTGGTGATATAGATTTTGATAAAACCATACAACAAGTTAAC
>CAMZLT010000208.1 GCA_947311745.1 uncultured Flavobacteriaceae bacterium
AAACCGTTAGATTTGATAGAACGAATAATAAAAGCAAGTTCTAATGAAGGAGATTTAGTAATGGATATGTTTTTAGGAAGTGGTACAACAGCCGTAGCATGTGAAAAATTAAATAGAAGTTTTATAGGAACAGAATTAAATAAAGAATTTTATAATTTATCCCTAAAAAAAACAGCAAATGAATGTAAATCTAAAATCAATATTGGATATTGATCAACATAATAATTTTTTAAAATATATTGTTGAACGCATTCAAAAGGACACTTATAGAGGGGTGCATATTTCTCAACATAATAGATATGATTTAGATTATGTAATAAAGCTTATTGAATCTATTTATAAATTTGCGGAAAATGATTTTTTTGAAATACCTCGTGGTGATTATAGTGAAAGAGAAAAAACAAAAAAATACGATATTCAAAATTATCCAATTTTTAAAAATATTGTAGATGAAATTAAAAAACACGAAGGAAAAGGCTCGTACAATTCTATAAAAAAAAATTTTTTTGTTGATTTTCATCGAATGGGAATTATAAAAAGATATGATAAAAATTTTAATCAAACAGATCCATTTAAAAGGCAAATAGTTTATCATGCAAAACTTTCAAATAGAGCGATTAAGTTATTAAATGCAGAAACTATTTTTGAAAAATACCGATTTTTTACTGATTTTTTGGATATTTTATTTAAAAAACACTTAAGTGGTTTGGCTGATTTAATTTATAATAGTAATTATAAAGAGAGCCAAATTTCTGTATATGAATTTATGTTTATTTTATCAGATACTCAACTGAGTAATGTTGAAAAAGTAAAATTATTAAATGATTTTAATTCGTTAAAAAAATATCAAAAAGAACGTTTAATATCTTTATTGAGAAGCTATGCAAATCCAAATAATTTTCAAGGAGAAAAGACAGATAAACGCGATTTTCATAATTGGATAAACGAATCCCAACAAATTTTATCTTTAATGAAGCAAACTAGCTATTTTCAGGTAGATAGTGAAAATAAATATTTTACGTTAAATATAGGTAATTTAGGTATTTACTCTAAAAATATAATCGTGCGTAGCCAATCAGTAAAAAAAGAATATTTTAAGCTTCATAACTTTGAAAAAAAGAACGATTTTGAATTACATCATATAATACCAATTTCAAAATCAAGAAATAAAAGAGAAGTAAAAGATTTAGATAATGTGAAAAATCTAATCTATTTACATAAAGATAAACACAAGGAAATAACAGTTAAAAACAATAAAAATGTTTATCTTTTTATAAATAAAAATGAAGTTATTTTTTGCGATTTTGAATTAAATAAAATTTGTTCAAAAAATAATTTTGATAGTTTATATTCTAGCAAAGATTCGATAACTAAAATGTTAGATGAATACAATAAAATGATGCTAAAAAAAATATATGATTATGATTATACGCTTAACTGTAAAGAATATTGTGTGTAATATTTATGATTTGAAAAGTAGGATATCACACTCCCAACAATTCACGAGCGTGTAAAATAGCAGATTCTGAAGGTTTTTTTCCGTCTAGCATTTCGGCAATTTCAAAGATGCGTTCCTCTTGATTAAGTTGTTTTATGTTTGTTTCTACAGAATTATTTATTTCTGTTTTAAACACTTTATAATGTTGCTGTCCTTTAGCTGCAATTTGTGGTAAATGTGTAATGGAAATTACTTGCATATTAGCACTCATTTCGGTTAAGATACTTGCAATTCTATTGGAAACTTCACCCGAAACTCCTGTGTCAATTTCATCAAAAATTATGGTTGGTAATTTACTGTATTTTGATAAAATAGTTTTAATAGCAAGCATTATTCTTGACATTTCACCACCAGAAGGGCCTTTTTTTATCGAAATAAAATCACTTCCTTTATTTATGGAAATTAAAAACTCTAAATTATCTTTACCATTATATTGAAAGACTTCTTTTTTTGTTAATTCGATTTTTATGGCAACATTAGGCATTTCTAATTTATTGAGGAGTATTTCTAATTGCTTGGTAAATTTTGGGATAGCTTTTTCACGATTTAAACGAATTATATCTGCTAGTTTGTTTAATTGAGCTGTTACCTTTGCAATTTCCTCTTTTTTGTTTTGTACAATAGAGTCCGCATTGGTAACTTCCTGTAATTTGGAGTCTAATTTATTTTTAATTTCGTTTAATTCTGCAATGCTTTCTACATGATGTTTTTTTTGCAAAGAGTAGAGTAGTTGTAGGCGATCGTTCATTTTTTCAATCTCTAACGGATTAAAATCAATGTTTTCATCTTGTTTTTCTAATTCGAATAAAATATCGTCTAACTCAATTTTTGTGCTTTCTAAACGGTTTAATAAATTACTATATGCTTCCGAAAAAGAAGCAATTTTAGCAAGATTATTTTTACTGATATGTAGCAAATCTAAAATGCCAGTTTCCTCATTACTCAATACGGAAATCGCTTCACTAAGATTTAATTTTATAGCCTCAACATTATTTAATTTATCTACATTTTGTTCTAATTCGGTTTGTTCATTTTCTGTAAAATTCGCTTTCTCTAGTTCCTCAAACAAATGTAAATTGTACTCGTATTGTTGCTTAGCATTTTCTTGATCGGATTGAATTTCGTGTAATTCCTTTTGTAATTTTTTATAAATTTCTAAGCCACGAGAAAAGGACTCTAAATATTTAGTGTTTTTCGCTAAAGCATCAAGAATATAAAATTGGTATTTTTTATCGGCAAGTAAAAGTGTTTGATGTTGCGAATGAATATCAATTAAATGCGTACTTAATTCCGTTAAGGTACTTAGGTTTATTGGTGTGTCGTTAATGAAAGCTCTGGATTTTCCGCTTGGTAAAATCTCTCTGCGAATGATGGTTTCCAACTCAAAATCTATATCATTTTGTTTGAAAAATTTTTCAAGACGATATGCTTTGATGTTAAAAACAGCTTCAATAATACATTTTTGTTCTTTATTTTTTAACGAAGTAAGATCTGCACGTTTGCCTAAAACCAAAGATAATGCTCCGAGTAAAATGGACTTACCAGCACCAGTTTCACCTGTGATAATGGATAAACCATTGGTGAAATCTACGGCTAGATTTTCAATTAATGCGTAATTTTTTATGCGTAAATGTTGTAGCATCTATCTTGTCATTTTTTAAATAACAAAATTACGATAAAAAATTAGATTCTCTTTTTTTTAATTACGAAATACGATGTATTCAAATAAAATGTATCTTTGCCTGTAAAATTGAAAAAAATAATGCAAGTAAACAAACATTTAGATTCTACCTATTTAAAAACTGCCGAACAGGCAGGAATTTCAAAACAAGAAACCAAAGAAAAAGTACTTCAATTAATTGATGAAGCCATAGATAATAATTTTATTTTGGTAATGATTCGTCCTGAATTTGTTAAAATGGCAAAAAAACGAATTTTAGATGCTAAAGCAAATGTACAAGTAGGTACGGTAATTGGTTTTCACGAAGGAACGTATTCCGTTAGCGAAAAACTCGCACAAGCAAGCCAAGCAATTGCTGATAATGTAGATGAGCTAGATTATGTTATAAACTACCAAGCCTTTAAAAATGGAAATTTGGATTTAGTTAAAAATGAAGTGCTTAAAGGAACAAAACTAGGATTAGAAAACAATAAAATTGTAAAATGGATTATTGAAGTCGCAGCTTTAAACGACATACAAATTGCCGAAATATCTAAGCTAATACGTGATATTGTTTTAGAAAATTTTGATGAATCTACATACAAAAACGTTTTTGTAAAATCCTCAACAGGTTTTTATAAACCAACCGATGGCAAACCTGCAGGAGCAACTTTTGAAGCGATGCAAATAATTGTAGAAAATTCAAAGCCATTGTCAGCCAAAGCAGCAGGAGGAGTTAAAACCTATCAAGATGCTGTGAAAATGATTGAAATGGGTGTTTCTAGAATTGGAACTTCCTCAGCATTAAAAATAATTAAAGGACAAGTAAATACCAATTCGTACTAATGTATACTGATTTTTTTGCACACGAAACCGCAGTAATTGACGCAAATTGTTCCATAGGAAAGGATACAAAAATTTGGCATTTTTCACATATTATGTCTAATAGTATCATTGGTGAAAATTGCAATATTGGTCAAAATGTGGTGATTTCACCAAAAGTTGTTTTGGGTAATAATGTAAAAGTACAAAATAACGTTTCCATTTATACAGGAGTTATCTGTAAAGACGATGTTTTTTTAGGACCTTCGATGGTTTTTACCAATGTTATTAATCCACGAAGTGCTATTATTCGCAAAGATGAATATCGCGAAACTATTGTAGAAAAAGGAGCAAGTATCGGAGCTAATGCAACCATAGTTTGTGGTAATCCGATAGGTAAATATGCCTTTATCGGAGCAGGGGCAGTGGTAACCAAAGAGGTTTTAGCTTTTGCTTTAGTTGTAGGAAATCCAGCAAAACAAATTGGTTGGATTAGCGAGTACGGACATCGTTTAGATTTCGATAAAAACGGAATGGCAATTTGTAAAGAAAGTAACGAAAAATACCAATTACAAAACGGATTGGTTAGTAAAATGTAAAAAATGAAAAAGCGTAGTATAGTATTAATAATGTTGTGTATTACAATTTTCGGTTTTGCACAAGCCGAAAAAACACCACTTTTCGATTCGTGTAAACAAGAAGTAATAAGTGAACAAGAAGCCTGTTTTTTAAGTACTTTAAAAGAAAAAGTAGAAACAAATTTCCAACTTCCTGAAAAGGTTAAATCTACTGATTTTAAAGGTGTTGTAAAAATTATGTTTAACGTAACAACCAAAGGTGAATTTCATGTTATCTATGTAAATTCGCCATATAAAGAGTTAGAAGTAGAAATAAAACGTGTTTTTGAAAACTTACCAAAAGTACAACCAGCAACGTATAATGCTCGTGCAATTGAAAAACAATATATGTTTCCGTTAGGCATTCCTATTGGCTATCAGCCAGAAAATGTTGTTAAAACGGAAGTAGTTTCCGATAATTCAACCAATTTAGAAATCCAAAACCAACAAAATAAAGAAAATATAGTAACAACTTTGGATAATAAAGCGTTATTTCCAGAGCATAAAAGCCAATTATTTATTCCGTTTACACACGAAGCATATGACGAATTTCAGTTACATATGAATAACGGAAATAATGCACATACAGCTGTTAAACCATACCTTTTTAGTGAAGTTTCAAACTATGTAGATTTAGATGCAAAAAAAACGGCTTTATTAAAAAACACCAATTCATGGTTTGGAAAAAAACTGTGGAACGAACATTTTTTTATGGTTAATGGTTTAGAGGGAAAAGCTAAAATTCCGTATTGGTTTACTATTGATCCTGTATTAGACTTGCAATTAGGCAAGGATGCTAATTCCGATATAAGCTATACGTTTAACAATACCAGAGCTATAAATGTACAAGGAGGAATTGGTGATAAATTTAATTTTTCAGCTTC
>CAMZLT010000209.1 GCA_947311745.1 uncultured Flavobacteriaceae bacterium
CTCAAACAAAGATAATAAAAATTTTTACTTTGTTATTTCTGTAATGCTACGCGATGCAATCGCGCAGAAGCGACTGTGGTTATTCGTGTGGAAATTGGGAAAAAGGAAGCTTTTTATTTAGACCCTAAAACCATTTTTTATATTAAATCTGAAGGGAAATATAAAACTTTTTATGGTGAAAACCCCAAAAACAAACCATTAGCACAAAATATTGATATTAATTTTGAAAAATTACTTAAAATTATTTCTCCCTACGGTTTTGAACAAATTTCAAAAAGTGAAACAGTTAATATAAACAAGATTCACAAAAGGACAAATTTAGAAATAACATTAACCAACGGTGAAATACTTTACATATCGGAATCTAATAAAACCTCTTTTTTTAATAAAATAAAAAGATTGTTTCGATAAAATCACACCCAAAACAAATCACTAGCAATACCATCTATTAGAAAAACACCTTTTTTAGTTGATTTTAGCGTGTTTTTTTCTAAAATAAGGGTTTGGTTTATTAGGTGTTTTTTAGCTTGTGATACTAAAAATTGGACTTGCTTTTCACCAAAATTAGTTTCTATTTTATTCAAATCAATTCCGTTTATGGTTCGCAAGGAAATCATAATGGTTTCATTAAATAAATCTTGTTTGGTTAAAATTTCGGTTTCTTGTGGTAGCAGACCTTCTTTTATTTTTTTAATGTATATATTGTTGTTGGCAACATTCCATGAGCGTGTTTTACCATCAAAAGAATGTGCTGATGGTCCAATACCTAAATATGCTTTTCCTTGCCAATACGATTGATTGTGTTTGGAAGCATACTTTGGTTTTGCAAAATTAGAAACTTCGTAATGTATAAAACCTTGTTTTTTGGTTTCGGAAACTAATATTTTAAAATGCTCTAGGGCTAAATTTTCATCTAGTTTCGGATATTTTTTTGTTTTAATAAATTGATGTAAAGTGGTTTTAGGCTCAACAGTTAATGCATAACTTGAAATATGATTTACACCTAAATCAAAAGCTATTTTTAGATTTTCTTTCCATTTTTCAGTACTTAAATTCGGAATTCCGTATATTAAATCTATGGTAATATTATCAAAATATTTTGTAGCTTCTCGCAAGGATTCTATTGCTTCTTTTGCAGAATGTGCTCGATTTAAAAAAGTTAAATCTGTATCAAAAAACGATTGAACACCAATACTTAAACGGTTTATTCCTAATTTTTTATATTTTTTAAAAACAGTATAATCTGTTAAATCATCTGGATTTGCTTCTAAAGTTATTTCTGGGTTTTCAACTACATCATAATTTTGTTGGATTGTTTTTAAAATGGAGCTTAGTTCCTCGTTATTTAGTAAAGAAGGTGTTCCTCCTCCGAAATAGATGGTTTCTATAGGTGATTTTAATTTATTTTTCTTAATAACTAATTCTTTATTAATTGATTGAATTAGTTCTACTTTATTTTTAGTTGAAGTAGAAAAATGAAAATCACAGTAATAACACGCTTGTTTACAAAAAGGTATGTGAATGTAAATTCCTGCCATTAAAATTGATATTTTTTAGCGTTTTCTATTCTATTTTTACCTATCGGAAATTTTAATTTTTCTATATCTGCCATTTGGTAAAATTACAGATAAAATAGTTGCTAAACAAGTTTGGGTTTTGCAAAAGCAAAACCCAAACTAAAAATCAAATCAATATATTTTATATCTACACTTTTATTTAGCCAATATATAGGATAGATTAATGTAAAAATTTCGTCCTTGTCTAGGAAAATTATTCCAATCTGCATAGGTTGAATAGTAGTTATCTAATACATTTTCTATTCCGTATTTTAAAATTAAATCGTTGCTTTTTATGTTGAATTTATTCCCTAAATTTAGATTAATAATGGTGTATGCTGGTGTTTGATCCTCACCATATTCTGCACTAAAATTAGTTTGTTTCCTTTCGCCTTTTACTTGTAAAGAAGCATTAAATTTATTTTTAGCGTAATTTATTTCGGTAAAGTAGGATATCGGTCTAATTAAGGGTAAATTTTCCTTTGCATTATTTTGTCCGTAATTATAACCAACAGAACTGTTAAAAGAAAAATTAGTGTTGATTTTATACGAAAAATTAATAGCAGAATTAAATATAGTTGCATAATCAAAAGCAGTATATATTCGCACACCATTTGCTCCTATAGTCATTGGTACAAGGCTTGTGTCTGTTTTTCCTATTATGTAATCCATAATATAAAAATAAGAGGTTTCTAAGCCAATTTTAATATTTTTTGTTTTGTAATTGGTGTTAAAGTTAAATTCTACTGCTTTTTCGTTGTTTAGTGTTGGGTTTCCGATATAATCGTAACCGTCAAAACTGTTAAATAAGTAAAAACCATATCCTTCACTTACCGATGGTGCTCGTTCGCCATAACCAATTCCGAAAGCAATAGTATACTGGTATTTTTTGTATTGGTATTTTGCTGCTAAACTTGGTAAAATTCTGATTTGTTTGTTTTCCATATTTGGATAGTAAATTTGCATACTTTGTAAACCTACTTTGTTATCTATTCGGTTTTTATGATAGGCAATTCTTGAATTTAGAAACACTTTTTTATTTGAATTCAATGCGATTTCATCTTTTATTGACAATCCTGAATCAAAGGTTTTTACGTCAGGCCAAGTGTACATAAACATACTGTTTTCATTAGGGTCGTTTGGATACATGGTCATTTCTGCAATAGAACGGTTGTAATGCGTATTTAGGTTTACTGATAATAAATGTTTTTTGATGTTTAAATTTATTTTTGAGTACATTCCGTAGGTATCGCTCCATCCTGGCATATCCATTCTAATTGGTACATCTGGTCTTTTTGAGTCGTCCATTGTATGGGTTATAGTATTAAAATACAATTTGGTTTCCCAGTGTTTTATTGTGGTAGAATCTCCTTTGTATATATGTGCTAAAGATGCAATTGTAGCTTTTGCTAAAGACACATCCATTGGTAAAGCAGGATAACCAACATCGGTTGCTTTATCGTATATTAAAACACCTTCTATGTTGTTTTTTTCGTTTATTTTATATCCTGATTGTAGTGAAATATTATATTTTTGAAATTGCGAATACAGTATTTCTTTACCATTACCATCTATATAATTATCGGATTTTCTAAAAATTCCGTCTGTATTTATATAGAATTTTTTTCCTGAATAACGCAATTCTAATCCTGTAGATTTATAGTTTCCGTTTGTTTCATATCCAAGATCTATATTTGATTGCAAACCGTTGTCGTAGTATTTAGTTTCTGGTAATTTTAGGTCTATGTTTCCACCGATACAGCTACCGTTTTCCGTACCTTCTTGTCCCGAATTTACAGTTACTTTATCTAGGTTTGACACATCTACATACGATGTTACAGGATCCATTTTATCGGTACAAGCACCATAAATTTGCATACCATCTATGGTTACCGAAATTCTATCGGAAACCATATTATTTATAGTTGGTTCCCAAGCATAATTACCACGTTTTATCATGGTTATTTTGCTAGATTTTTCTAAATAAGTATCTATGCTAGATAAGGTTTTTTCTTGTCTGTAATTACTTAATTTTCGTCTACCTGTTATAATAATTTCATCTAATTGCCTTACAGAATCTTTTTCTATTTTTTGAGCAAAAAGCATATTATTGCATAACAATACAAGTAGTATTATTACTGATTTTTTCATTTTATTAGTTTTGTAAAAATGTTATATTTTATTTACGCAATAGAATTTTTATTGCATAAAGGAAGTGAAAAAGTCTGAAAAGCGTTTTATTTTAATTAACCAAATTTAAATAGTATTAAAAACTTTTTGCATTCTTTTTCTAAAATTTAAAAGATTGCTTTTATAGAAATTAATGTGCTTTTCAGACTAGTTTGTTTCTTTATTAAAATTCTATTTCTAAATATAATGAGCTAGAAGGTACATCATCGGTAATATCTTCTCCTTTTAAAACTTCGCTATTCGAATTTAATAGTTTAAGATTTAGTTTCCAATAACCTGTCATAGTTAGCGATAAACCACCACCATACATCATTTCATCTGTAGTATAAGTTAAATCTGTATTA
>CAMZLT010000210.1 GCA_947311745.1 uncultured Flavobacteriaceae bacterium
ATAAACGTGATTTTTGATTCTAAAATTGATAGCAAAGTAACTTTTCTTTATAAAAAAAACAACGTAGAAGTCTATATAAAACGTGAGGATTTACTGCATGAATATATTTCGGGAAATAAGTTTAGAAAACTAAAATACAACATTTTAGAAGCAAAAAAACAAAACAAAAAAACGCTACTAACTTTTGGAGGTGCGTTTTCTAACCATATTACTGCAACTGCCTATGTAGGAAAATTATTCGGTTTTAAAACAATCGGAATTATTAGAGGGGATGAATTAGCAAAAGATTTAGAAAAAACCCTTACTACAAACCCCTCTTTACAATTCGCATCCAAACAAGGTATGCATTTTGAATTTATTAGCAGAACCGAATACCGAAACAAAACTACACCAAATTTCATAAAAAAACTACAAGCAAAATTTGGCGATTTTTATTTAGTTCCTGAAGGAGGAACAAACCAATTAGCCATTAAAGGATGTACTGAAATTTTAACCGAAAAAGATACTATTTTTAACTATATTACAGTAGCAGTCGGAACTGGCGGAACTATTTCAGGAATAATAAACTCTAGTAAAAAACATCAAAAAATAATTGGCTTTCCTGCCTTAAAAGGAGATTTCTTAAAAACCAAAATTGAAAAATTAACCAATAAAGAATTCACTTTAATAAACGAATTTCATTTTGGAGGATTTGCTAAAATAAATGAAGAATTAATTCGTTTTATAAATGATTTTAAAGAAAAATATAGTATCGCATTAGATCCAATCTACACAGGGAAAATGTTTTTTGCGATAGATAAACTGATTCATAAAGGATATTTTCCTGAAAATTCTAAAATTTTAGCAATACATACAGGAGGATTACAAGGAATAAAAGCCATGAATTCGCAATTAATAAAAAAGAAAAAATTACTTTTGCAAGAATAAGACAAAATCCATATGAAAAAAATAACCTCCTTACTACTATTAGTAACCTTTTTATTTAGCTGTGGTTCGCACAAACGCACAACATATTCCTCTAAAAAAACTATTCCAGTAAAACAAAAAAAAATTGAGGATAAGGCAAAAAAAACAGTAAAAAAACAAAAGATTACACAAAAAAAAGATATTATAGATGTTTCAAATAACAAGACTGTCTATAATAATGAAATACTAAACACTCTATATAAAGATAAACCAAACTTATCTAAATTAAAAATTGATTATATAAAAAAATATGGTGCAATGGCAATTCATGAAATGGAAAATTACAAAATTCCAGCAAGTATCACCTTAGCACAAGGATTATTAGAATCCAGATATGGACAAAGTATTTTAACCACAAAAGCAAAAAATCATTTTGGTATTAAATGCCATAAATGGGAAGGCGATCGTGTCTATCACGATGATGATGAAAAAGGAGAATGCTTTAGAAAATACGAACATGCCGAATCCTCATTTAGAGATCACTCCTTATTTTTATACCACAAAAAACGATACGAAAAACTATTTAAATTAGCTCCTAACGACTATAAAGGATGGGCTAAAGGCCTACGTACGGCAGGTTATGCTACAGACAAAAAATACCCAAATAAGTTAATTTCACTTATTGAGAAATACGAACTCTACTATTTTGATAATTTAGTTTTAGGTGAAAATTATGAAAACAAAGATTTGATAGAGCATACTGATGAAGAACCAAAAAAAACACAAAATCAAATAAAATCAGATAAAGAAATTGTAAAAAAACAATTTATAATCGATAAAACTAAAATTCATATTGTTGGTGCAGGAGAAACACTTTACGCAATCGCAAGAGCAAACAATATAAGTGTGGATAAATTAAAACAATACAATGATTTAACCTCAAATGACATATCGGTTGGTCAAGAATTAAAAATGTATTCATTTGAAAACAAAACAGATAACACAACAAAAACCTACATTATACATAAAGTAAAAAAAGGCGACACAATGTATTCTATTGCAAGAAAATATAATGCTAACGTTGCTGATTTACTAAAAATTAATAATTTAAAAACTACTGAAATCGCAATAGGCCAAGAAATTAAAATAAAAAAACAGTAAATTAACTAGATTCTTAATAATAATTTACTACATTTGTGCTTTATACCATTTAATAAACAACAATTACATCATATGAAAAAGGTAAGTCTAATATTGTTTTTCACTCTCATAACAATTGTTTCATGTAAACAAAAAGGAGAATTATCCTCTTTTGAAATTATGAATAATAAAATTGAGGAGTCAAATGAAATTAACTCCATCAAAAATGGAACGCTTTTAGATGTTATCTATAACAAAGCAAAAAACGACGAGGAATTTACTCGTTACAAAGCTACTGCAGATAAAGTACATCAAATTAGTAATACATTTTATAGCTATTTAAACGATTTAAAAGCGGTTGTTAAGGAAAAAAAATCCACTGAATTTGTAGACGAATTATTTTTTAACAACAATGAAGTTACTGCGGAAGGTGAAGAATTTTTAAATTATATAGAAAATTATAAAAGTAGTTTAATCTCAACGGTTGTTCTCACTAATCCTGATGTTGTTGGTATGATAAAAAGCACTTTTGATATTGGTTCTATTGAAGATAGAAAAGGAAAACAAACTAACTGGTTAACCTTAAATTACCAAGGGTTCCCTCCTGTTGCAACAGTAGTTAAGTTATCTAAAATGCAATCGGATATTAAACGTATCGAAACAGAATATTATTCGTCTGTTTTAAAAGTTAAATTAAAGCAAATTAAAGGCGATGGTTCGGACATGATTAAAAATAAGCCAAATGTTGCAGACAATTCACTTGCTAATAAAACTCAAGATAACACTAATACCTCCGTAGAAGAAACAGCTGTAAAAGAAAAAAAACAACCTACTACTGTTAAAACTACTAAAAAAACAACCAAAGATGTTGTAAATAAAACCACTAAGAAACGTAAATTTCACATTGTGCAAAAAGGAGAGACTATGTATAAAATTTCCAAAAAGTACGGTGTCCCAACTACAGTAATAAAAAAATTAAACGGTATGACTAACAATAACTTACGTGTTGGTCAAAAAATTAGAGTTGCAAAATAATTCACCAATGTTTTAATGTAACAATTTGTTAATACATCAGTCATTGCAAATTAGGGCGAGCGAAACAATCTGTTAGTTACGAGCAATGGTTTTAATTTAACAATAAGCGATGGGTTAATGTAGCCAACTAATGGTCTAATAATTATTATTTTTTCTTAGGAATTACTAATTAAAAAAACTAAATAGATTACTTCCGTATTTTTTTGTTTTTATAAAATTTTCTAGGTGTGACAAATCTGTTTTTTTCGAATGTTCAATAATTAATAAACCGTTTTCTTTAAGTATTTGTTTTTCAAAGACCAACTTGTAGACTTCCTCAAATTTATTTTGCTCTAAAGCATATGGAGGATCTGCAAAAATAATATCATATTGTTTTGTATTTGCCCTTAAAAACTTAAATACATCGCTTTTTATTGTACTAATATCTACGGATAATTCTTTAGATATCTTATCTAAAAAAGACACGCATCCGTAAAAATTATCTACACTAGTTATATCCGTTGTACCTCTAGAAGCAAATTCTAAAGAAATACTTCCAATACCAGAAAACAAATCTAATACTATTAACTCATCAAAATAATATTGATTATTTAAAATATTAAACAAAGCCTCTTTTGCCATATCAGTAGTTGGACGTGTTGGCAGTCTATCAGGAGCATGTACTTTTCTACCTTTTAATTTTCCAGAAACAATTCGCATAGTAATTAGTTATGTTGCGTGTAATAAAACAAAGTTTTTACATTTTGTTTTATCATCTATATTAATAAATTCACTTTTTTCTAAACAGGATAAAAAATCAACATTCCGAATATATTCGTATGTAATACAATAGATTTCATCCTTTACCGTTATTTCACCTAAAAAATATAACGGAAATTGTTCTACATCCAATTCCAATTGTTCGGCTGTGAATAGCAAATAATAAATAAAATCGGCTTTTGTTTGGTATGAAAATGTATTATAAAAAAGTAATTTTCTATTTTTTGTTACGATTAATTCATAGTTATTTTTAGTAACATTTACAAAAACCTGCACCTCTTTATTTACATAAGTATTTAATAATTTTTCTACTAAAATACTAGCTGCATGTCTATATGTAAAACTTCCAAATAAGTCAATAAAGAAGTTATTTACATTTACATAAGGAATATACACCGAAGCCATTTCGTGATTTTTAATACTATCGTAAGCAAAAAAATCATTAGGAAGTACTTTATTATTAAATTGAATATAATTTTTAAGATTTTCTTTATCCAATAAAGCATTTGGCACAAAAGACACCAAATTATTATGATGGATTACTAAAACAGATTTGAATACATGTTGCAAATCTATGTCTTTTAAAAAAATTTGCTGAATTGCTTTTAACAATCTATCAGGTGTGTTTATTTTATCATCAAAAATATATTTACTAAAAAGAATATATTCTTTAATTTCTGGATAATACACACAAAAAGAAAATCCATCCAAACTAAATTGGATGGATAGATGTATGTTTTCTAGATTTTTAAGATCTAAATAATTATTTTTTATTTTTTTTGTCTTTACTATCATAAAATGGTGGCCAATTTCCGTTAGTTTTAACATCTTCTAAAGAACCTACTTCTAAGTATTCACCTTTAACTTCTGTTCCTCCTGGAGCTCGTTTTTCCTGTTTTATTAAATCTGCATCCATTCCTTTCAAAACTGCTTCTTTAGCAACTCTAGCTCTAAAAACCCAAGACTTAACACCTTCTACTTTTTCAATAGTATCGGTTTTTAATTCTATTGCTGTTCCTAAATCGGATAAATTAAACATGTTTTTGTAATCTTTTCCTGCAAATTCAGCACGTACTGGTTTCCAACCAATCGTATCTACTACTCGTACCTCTTTATCTATATAAATCCCACCACCTCTATGGATTTTTTTAACAACGGTTTTTGGTCTTTCAATAGCAAAACTATCTTTCTCAACCAAAGCGACCAATGCATTTTTATCATTTGTAAAAGTTCCGTGCACTTGTTGGTATGCAATTTCAGCATCTCTAACAATTTTTAATTTATCAATAACTTTAGTGTATCGCTTAATTTTTTCTTCATTAAAATGAATTGGTTTCATAATCGCGTCGACAATCATTTTACTCAATAACACTATTAATACCAACAATACAACGGAGATAATCCAATGTAATTTTTTAGGTACGCGATTAATAATTAAATACGCAACTCCGTAAACTAGGAGTATTCCAACAACAACAATAACAAGTAGTATAATCATTTTTATCTTTTTTTAAGGATATTCGCAAATCTACAAAAAAAATTGAAGTACAAAAATTTTTTTTAATCAATTTATAAAAAATATCCTTGTACCTTTGTATAATAAATTGATTTATGCAGCTTAATCCTACTAATTTTTTTTATTTATTATTAGATAAATTTCCTTTTGAAGCCACTAATTCACAGGAAAATTTATTAAAAATGCTTAGCCATTTTGTTTTTAGTAAAGATAAAGACCAACTTTTTTTATTAAAAGGCTATGCTGGAACAGGAAAAACAACTACAATTAGTACACTAATAAATAATTTATGGCAATTAAAACTAAAATTTGTACTTCTCGCTCCTACTGGTAGAGCTGCAAAAGTAATTAGTAATTACGCTAACAAATCGGCTTTTACAATTCATAAAAAAATTTATTTCCCTAAAAAGAATGCAAATGGTTCTATGCAGTTTGTTTTAAAACCTAATAAACATACCAATACAATTTTTATCGTAGATGAAGCGTCAATGATTCCTGATAGTAGCCAAAATGCCAAATTATTCGAAAACGGATCTTTACTTGATGATTTAATTCAATATATTTATTCTGGAAAAAACTGTAAACTCATTTTAATTGGTGATACAGCACAGCTTCCTCCTGTAAAATTAAATTTGAGCCCTGCATTGGATACTTCCAAACTTGCATACAATTACAATAAAGAAGTACATACCATAGAATTAGACGAAGTTATGCGTCAGCATAAAGATTCTGGTATTCTCACCAACGCTACAGAACTTAGAGAAATTATAAACTCATATTACAACGGAATTGCCTTCAAAATTCAATCGCAATTTACAGATATCATTCGGTTAATTGATGGATATGACATTGAAAACGCTATAAACGAAGCATACCAAAATTTAGGAATTGAGGATACTGCAATAATCGTTCGCTCAAACAAACGAGCAAACCAGTACAACCAACAAATTCGCCATAAAATACGAAGTGAGGACAATCAAATTGCTACTGGTGATTATATTATGGTAGTAAAAAACAACTATTACTGGTTAGAAAATTCGGATGAAGCAGATTTTATTGCAAATGGTGATATTTGTAAAATTACACAAATACACGGTTTTAAAGATATTTATGGTTTTAGCTTTGCAGAAGTAAGTGTAAAAATGATTGATTATCCTAATCAAAGACCTTTAGATGTTGTAATTATGCTTGATACTTTAACACAAGAAACACCATCATTAACTTACGAAGATTCTAACAAATTATACAATGAAGTTAAAAAAGACTACGAAAATCTACCTAAGTATCGTCAGTTTTTAGAAATTAAAAA
>CAMZLT010000211.1 GCA_947311745.1 uncultured Flavobacteriaceae bacterium
GTGTAGAAACGTATTTTAAAGTAATCAATGGCGAAATAAAAAAAGGCGAAAAAGTTAAATTTTTATCCACAGGCAAAGAATACAATGCCGATGAAGTTGGCACATTACACCTAACACAAACACCTAAAAAAAAGATTTCAACTGGTGATGTTGGATATCTAATTACAGGGATTAAAGCTGCTAGTGAAGTGAAAGTTGGGGACACCATTACCAATGCCGACAACCCTACAACAGAACGTATCGACGGTTTTGAGGAAGTAAAACCAATGGTATTTGCTGGAATTTACCCTGTTGAAACTGAAGAGTTTGAGGAATTGCGTAATTCTATGGAAAAATTACAACTTAATGATGCCTCTTTAGTTTGGCAACCAGAAAGCTCTGCTGCTCTAGGTTTTGGTTTTAGATGTGGCTTTTTAGGTATGCTACACATGGAAATTATTCAAGAACGCTTGGAACGTGAATTCGGAATGACCGTAATTACAACAGTACCAAACGTTTCGTATCATGCTTTTACTAAAAAAAATCCAAATGAAATTATACTGGTAAATAATCCTAGTGATTTACCAGACCCTTCTATTCTAGATCGTGTAGAAGAACCATTTATAAAGGCTTCCATTATTACAAAATCCGATTATGTTGGTCAAGTAATGAGTCTTTGTATTGAAAAAAGAGGTATTATTACTAATCAAACTTACCTCACAACCGAAAGAGTTGAACTTAGTTTTGACATGCCTTTAGCCGAAATTGTTTTCGATTTTTACGATCGTTTAAAAACGGTTTCTAAAGGATATGCTTCTTTTGATTATCATCCTATCGGAATGCGAACTTCTAAATTAGTAAAAGTAGATATTTTATTAAACGGAAATAGCGTTGATGCCCTTTCTGCCTTAATTCACGCAGATAACGCTCAGTATATTGGTAGAAAAATGTGCGAAAAATTACGACAATTAATTCCAAGACAACAATTTGATATTCCTATTCAAGCTGCAATCGGAGCAAAAATAATTGCTCGTGAAACGATAAAAGCACTTCGTAAAGATGTTACAGCAAAATGTTATGGAGGAGATATTTCACGTAAACGAAAACTTTTAGAAAAACAGAAAAAAGGTAAAAAACGAATGCGTTTAGTTGGTAATGTTGAAATTCCGCAAAAAGCATTTATGGCGGTTCTAAAACTGAATGACTAATTAGGAGTTAGGAGTTATAAGTTATAAGTTATGAGTTATAAGTTATGGGTTATAAGTTATGAGTTATAAGTTATGGGTTATGAGTTATGGGTTATGGGTTAGGAATAACCAATCCTAGCGAGTGTAACGAAATAATATCTTTAATCAAAACCATAAATTACTTAAAAGATTTCCTATTCGCTCTTTCAGGTTCGTCGTAATTATTGTTGAGATAAACTAATCTTTATAAAAAAAGGACGACTAAAGCAATCTATTATACCATCGTGAAGTACCTGCCATAAAAAGAAACAATTATTACACATAAAAGATAAATTAATCTTACTTTTGTACTGCAAAATTTCAAAAAAATGATCAAAACAGATATTCTAATAATTGGTGCTGGACCTGTAGGTCTATTTACCGTTTTTGAAGCAGGTTTATTAAAATTACGCTGCCATATTATTGATGCCTTACCAATGCCAGGCGGACAATTAGCCGAAATATATCCTAAAAAACCAATTTACGACATTCCTGGTTATCCAAGTGTTTTAGCTGGAGATTTAATTACTAATTTAGAGAAACAAATCGCTCCTTTTGAACCAAATTATACCTTAGGCGACAGAGCGGAAACCATTGAAAAGCTAGAGGATGGTACTTTTATCGTTACCACCAAAAGTGGCATAAAACACCATGCTCCTGTAGTTGCCATTGCTGGAGGTTTAGGCTCTTTTGAACCACGAAAACCACCAATTGCCGAAATTAAAGATTACGAAGACAAAGGTGTGGCGTATTTTGTAAGAGAACCAGAAGTATATCGAGATAAAAAAATAATCATTGCTGGAGGTGGTGATTCTGCCTTAGATTGGTCTATTTTTTTAGCAGATGTTGCTAAAGAAGTTACCTTAGTACATAGACGTACAGAATTTAGAGGTGCTTTAGATTCTGTTGAAAAAGTAAAAGAACTAGTTGATGCTGGTAAAATTACGCTTTTAACAAATTCTGAAGTAAAACACATAAAAGGAAATAACAAAGTAGAATCGGTTGTTGTAAAACATAAAACCGAAGGTGAAAAAGAAATTGAAGTAGATGCTTTCTTACCTTTATTTGGTTTATCACCTAAACTTGGTCCGATTGGAAATTGGGGCTTAGAAATTGAAAAAAATGCCATTAAAGTAGATAATGCAACCGATTATCGTACAAATATCGATGGAATTTTTGCAATTGGTGATGTAAACACCTATCCTGGAAAACTAAAATTAATTCTTTGTGGTTTTCACGAGGCAACTATTATGGTACAATCTGCCTATAAAATCATCAATCCTAATGCAAAACGCTTAGTGATGAAATACACTACGGTTTCTGGAATTACAGGATTTGATGGCGTAAAAAAAGAACAGAAAAAAGCAGTTACCAAAAAGATTTAACCAATGGAAGAAAATACCATAAAAGTAACTATTATAGATCGAGAAGGTAAAGAACACCAAGTAGATGCTCCTACAGATATGAATATGAACCTTATGGAGCTAGTTCGTGCATACGAATTAGCTCCTGAAGGAACTATTGGTATTTGTGGCGGAATGGCAATGTGTGCATCGTGTCAATGCTATGTTAAAAATGAGGATTTACCCTTACCTGAAATGAGCGAGGATGAAGAGGATATGCTAGATCAAGCATTTAATGTAGAGAATAATAGCAGACTAGGATGTCAAATTTTTTTAAAAGAGGAATTAGACGGTTTAGAAATAGAACTTGCTCCTTTTGTTGAAGAAGATTAAAAGCAACACCTATAAAAATAAATGTTGCTTTTTAATCACAATAGTATAAAATATTATTTTGATCTAGGAATATTACAGCCTTTACCATTCCAAGATCTTAACCCTGCTGGTAATGCTTCGTCAATGGTTATTAGTGGTAAAAATATCTCGGCGTCCATTTTCACAGAACTTCCTTGCACATTAAGTCCTAACATACTTCGCAATTGGTTTGCACCAGAATTACTAACACTTACTGCAGCATCCACCTCTGCTCTACTTATTTCTACTCTGTTTGCATATATTTTTGCCCAACGTTCGGCAACTGGTATTTTTATTAAAAGGGATTCGTTACCTTGGCTGTATTGGTCTAATTTTTCCGATTCGTCTAATATATCTGCTACACGCATTTCGGAATTTATTTCTTTATAATCGTATTTAGAGTTTCCTGTAAATAAATTATTATTTAAAGTTAAGGTTGCTCCTTTGCTATAAAGCCCTCCCATATGTGCAAAACCAAAAACATTATTTTCTGCTACAACAACCAAATCTTTATCCAAAGCCAAAGCACTTCCTCCGTAAGAAGCGACAGCATCGTGTTTCCAAGTAAATAAAACAGTGTTATATTTAATGAAAAACTTAGGAACTAATGCTTTATCGCTTCCCATATAACCAGTTCTTGCTTGTATGCCATAACCTGTATTATTTATACAAAAATTGTTTTGTATTAAAGCTTTTCCTCCTTTAAAAACTCTAACAGATATTGCTCCTTCAGTTGGTGCTGTATTCATTACCACGCAATTTTGAACGGTAACGTTAGTAAATTTACTACCAACAATTACGATTCCTCCAGATTCTGGCGAAGGGTTTTGTCCTGATTTAGGACTAGCTTGTCGTCGGATAGCTAAATTTTTATCTTTATGATAGCGATTTCTTGGACCATTATCAAAAATAATTCCGTCGACTATAATTTCAGAACCTTGTGATAATCTATTATTCTTTTCACGTTGTTGATCGGTACGAATATATAATCTTGGTGTTGTTAATTTCATATATTCATTAACTCCTGTAAAGATTGTTTTGTGTTTATCCCAAGGATCTCTAGAGGTAAAAGAAGTATCGTAACCTCCATAAATTTTTACAGGAACATTAATTTCGTCAGAACCTCGCTTTCCTTTACTCATATAAACGCCTTCCGCAATATAAATTACATCGTTTGGTTTTAAATGATGGATAATATTTCCTAAATCTTTTGCAGGACGCTCTTTTGTACCTAATTGACCAGAGCCTGTATTACGACTAACATACCACGCTCTACCTTTGTTTGAAAAATTTAGAGTAGAGATTCCTGAGGCTGCATTACTTGTATTTGTGCTTCTAGCGGTACTAGACGTCGTTTTTCTTGTCGATTTCTTTTTTAAAACTTTACTTTTTAGTTTTTTAAAACTGATTTGTCCATTTGTTTCTACTGTGGAGAACAGAGAAATACAAAGCACTAATGTGATTATTTTTTTCATAATTTAACTTTTATAATATTATAATAAAGAGGCTAAAAATAACCCCTTTATTCATTTTATATTTATTGAATTGCTATTGCATTAATCTTATAACTTATTGTATTTCCTATAGAAATATTTTTAAGCTCTATTTTTAGTTTTTTTGTTGAATTTATAGTAAATACTTTTATTTTTTTATTCTTTTCA